>JASHQP010000379.1 GCA_030039095.1 Streptosporangiaceae bacterium | reverse complement strand
GCCCTCGGCGGCAAACGTTCCGGCGACGGCGCGGCCGATCCCCGACCCCGCGCCCGCCACGAGCGCGCGCTTGCCGTCCAGCCACCCCATCAGCCCGCGTCCCCGTGGTCGCCGTCCGGGGCGCCGGCCGGATCGCCCGGCGTGGCCAGCAGGTGGCTGAACAGCCCATGGTCCTGCCAGGTCAGCGCCTCGAGTTCCAGCGGGCACAACAGGATCTCGCGGCCCGAGCTCGGCACGAAGATCCGCAGGCGCGTGCCGTTGCGGGTACGCACCCGGCCGACCTCGACCTCGGTGAACTCGTTCCCGATCTTGATCACTGGCTCCTCGGTCACAGGAACACCGCCAGGTTCTGGGTGCGGAGCACCGATTCGTCGACGACGATCTCGCGCCGGGCCAGGCGGTAGCCGTCTCCGGCCTCGCGCAGGATGTCGGCCCGGCCCGCGGAGAGCAGGTCGGGCGGCCGGGTGTCGCCGCGGCTGCGGAACAGCAGCAGCGACGAGGAGACCCTGAGCTCGGCCTCGCCGTGGCGGAACGTGCGGACGTTGGACACGAAGTGACGGGTCCGCGACGGCGGGTCCTCCGTCCAGGCGTGGTCGGTGGCCAGCCGCTGCACGCGCTTGCGCAGCGCGTAGAGGTTCTCGTCGAAGTGGCCCATGTCGGCGAGGGCGTCGAAGCCCGCGCCGCGGGCGGTCGTCACCCGCACCGGCATGACGTACCGGATGTCCTCGCACAGCAGGTCCAGCCAGCCCGCGTAGTCCGCGGCGTCGAGCAGCACGGCCTCCTCCACCAGGAACTGGTGCGCTGCCTGGTGCACCGGGTCGCTGTACGGAAGCGGGCGCTCGCCGGTCACCGGTCAGCGCTCGCGGTGGCGGCCAGGTGATTGCTCCACAGGCCCAGCCAGTGCCGCTGGTTGAATTCACCGAATCCCTGGTACGCGATGCCGGGGCCGGCGAACCCGGCCAGCGGCGGCTCGAGCGGTATGCCCGCCGAGGTCAGCCCCATGCGGCTGTTCAGCAGGAGCCGCCGGGCCATCGAGCCGGCGGCCATGTCCGTGATCGACACCCAGTTCTCCACGTCGTCCTGCTCGAACATGCCGGAACTCCCGAAGCACATCAGGTACGCCCGGTAGGAGCGTTCCTTGAACCACTCCGGCGCGCTCGCGTCGACGGCAAACCAGGACAGCACCTCGGTCTCCCGCTCGGACACCGGCTGCCACTGCCGGATCGAGATGAACGGCGCGACGGTGCCTTCGTCGTCGACCTGCGGCCAGTTGTGCACGAAGCTCAGGTTGGGGAACAGCGTGGCGGCCGACACCATGAAGCCGCTGTCCTCCACGAGCGCGCGCTGCCCGGGCGACCACGTCGCCTGCATCGCCGCGATCATCTCGTCCGGGTAGCCGACGTAGCGCAACTGCTCGCCGAAGGACCCGCCGGGCGGCAGCTTGTACGTGGTCCCGGCGCCTGGCCCGGCCGTGTACAGCACGCCCTCCTTGCGCTTGCTGGCCCGCGGCTCGCGGAAGAGCCCGATGTCGACGACGCTCGCGTGCGTGTGCGGCGTGTGGTAGCTGTCCCCCGCGAAGTTCTCCGCGCCGATCTTCCAGTTCGCCCGCACCCGCCACCGCTGTGGGCCGCGAAGTTCCACCTGGGCCTCGCTCTGCCGGGTGTACAGATCCAGGTAGAACGCGAAGTCCCCGAGCCACTCCCGCAGCGGCGGCGCCTGCGGGTCGAGGCTGACGAAGATCAGCCCGTTGTAGCGGTCCATGGCCGGCGCGGGCAGCAGCGCCTGGCCACGGCGGGCGAAGCCGTCCTCGCCGCCGTAGGCCTCGTCGTGGAACGGCAGCCCCGCCAGCCGCCCGTCGTTGCGGTACGTCCAAGCGTGGTAGGGGCACCGGAAGTGCGACGCGTTCCCCATCTCCGCGCGGCACACCTGCATGCCTCGGTGCAGGCACATGTTGAACATCACCCGCACGGTGCCCCGTTCGTCCCTGGCGACGATGAACGAGTCGGCCAGCACCCGCCGCACCACGTAGTCGCCGGGCTGGGGGATCTCGGATTCGTGCGCCACGAAGACCCAGGCCCGCGCGAACAGCCGGTCGCGCTCCAGCGCGAAGATCTCGGGGTCGTTGTAGATGTGCGCGGGGATCATGCCGCGCCGCACGTCGGCCACGATGGGGGTCAGGTCGAGCACGGCATCAATCCTCCGGTGACAGCCGATCCTCGCTGCTCAGAGCAGTCCCCGCACCGCCCTCCTGCGATTCTGGCCTACAGAAACCACTTCTGCAACGCCGTGTTGGCTGGCAGCCGCCCCATGGAATCAGCGGTTCATTCCAGGAAGCCCCGGACGTAGGTGGCGGTCGAGGCGACGTGCTCTTCGGTGGCTGCCCTGGCGGCGTCGCGGTCGCCCCGCTTGATCGCGGTGACGATCCGCTCGTGCTGCTCGTCGGAGTGCCGCAGCGCGGCCTCCATCTGCGGCGTCTGCTGGACCAGGTCAACCAGGCGCACGTTCACCTCGACGATCAGCTTCGCCACCGACGGGGCCCGCGCGATCTGCGCGATCAGCAGGTGCAGCCGCTGGTCGGCGAGCCGGTAGCTGAGCACCGCGCCGGGCGCGTCCCTGCCCTCGGTAACCGCGGCCTGCGCAACGGGCGGCCCGTCCCGCGCCGGCCGCTCGCTCGGCGGGTAGGTCAGCCTCGGCGCCGCGGAGAGGATCCGCAACGCGTCGTCGAGCAGATCCTTGTCCGCATCGGTGGCCCGGTCAGCGGCGAGCATCGCGGCCCCCGGCTCCAGAACCATCCGCAGGTCGAACGTCTCGTCAAGCTCCGGGCCGAGAACCGCGGCGGCCCGGCGGACGCTGGCCGACGACTGCTCGGTCGGCAGGTCCCTGACGTAGGCGCCCCCGTTGCGGCCCCGGCGGATCTCCAGGTACCCGAGCTGGGTCAGGGAACGGATGGCCTCACGGACCGTCGGCCTGCTGATGCCGAGCCTGCAGGCAAGCTCCCGCTCGGGCAGCAGCCGCTGGCCAGGCAGCACCATGCCGAGCTTGATCAGCTGCAGGATCTGCGCCAGTGCCTCTTCGAAGGCATTGGCCACCTTCAGCGGACGCAGCTCTAGGCTCTGCAGGACGCGGTCGGCGCTCGAGTCGGGAATGTGTGCTGGACCTCCGTTAGCTTTCAGTATCAAATATCGCCGCGCGCTGCCGCGTCCGGTGCACGCGCGACTCGAAGACGTCGGGACGCGAATAGTGCCCGGCGACGTCGAACATCAGCCGTTCCTCGGTCACCGCGTGCGGGTCGATGTCGGCGGCCAGGATTTCCTCGCTGCCGATGACCGGCCCGGCAATCCAGTTGCCGTCGGGGCCGACGATGCCCGATCCCCCGTCGAAGAGCTCATTGGGGTAGTGGGCCTTGATGTCGTCGAGCATCGGGAAGCCGTCGGGCGCGTCGTCGAGCGAGAGCAGCCCGCTCGCTGCGACGGCGTAGGTCCGCCCCTCCTGGGCGATGAACCTGGTGATGTCGCGGGTGAGGCCCGACCAGCCCGGCCACACCGACACGTACAGGTCGACGCCTTGCGCGTACAGCGCGAACCTGGCCTGCGGCATCCAGTTCTCCCAGCAGATGAGGCCGCCGAGCCGCATGCCGCGGAAGCTGTACGTCCGCAGGCCGTAGCCGTCTCCCCGGCCCCACACCAGCTTCTCGTCGTGGGTCGGCGCGAGCTTGCGGTGCACGCCCACGATGCCCTGGCCGGGATCTATCGCGGCCATCGAGCAGTACACGGTGCCGGACGCACCGCCCTCGCCGCGCTCGGTTATGCCGAGGAACACGAAGATGCCGAGGTCTCCGGCTGCCTCGCGAATGAGCTGAAGCTCTGGGCCACCGGCGTCGACGGCCGCCTCGACGTAGAGGGCGTACGCATTCTTCTGGGCCGGGTCGTCGAAAGCGGCGCCGTTCGTGCGGCAGACCCAGAATGGGTAGCCGGCCAGAAACGTCTCGGAGAACACCGCGACGTCGGCGCCGCGCCCGGCGCATTCCTCGAGGAGCTTTATGATCTTGGCGGTCGTGGCTTTCTTATCGAGCCAGACCGGCCGGGACTGGACGACTGCGACCTTCATCGGCACCTCTGTGTCTAGTACATCTCGAAGTATTCCTGGTGCTCCCAGTCGGTGACGTGCTGGAGGAACCGGCCAATCTCGAAGTCCTTGATGCGCACCAGGTAGTCGACGAACACGTCGCCGAAGGCCTCGCGGAAGAACTTGTCCTGGCGCAGCTCGGTCACGGCGTCCATCAGGCTGCGCGGCAGCGGCGTCGCCGACGCCGCGTACGGCTCCAGCGACGGGGCGGGCGGCTCGAGCCCCCGCCGCAGCCCGTCGCGGCCCGACGCGACCTGGGACGCGATGTAGAGATAGGGGTTGGCCGCCGAGTCGCCCACCCGGTTCTCGATGTGCGCGGCGGCCGATCCCGGCTCGCCGATCACCCGGAGCATCGCGCCCCGGCTCTCGATCCCCCAGGCCACGCGGTCGGGGGCGAAGGAGTCCGGCTTGTACCGCTTGTAGCCGGTCAGCGTGGGCGTGGTGAAGAGCGACGCCGCGACGGCATGCTCCAGCAGCCCGGCCAGCCACGACCTGCCCACCGGCGAGAGGTGCTGCTCCCCCGAAGGGTCCGCGAAGGCGTTTGTATCGGTACCGGTCTGGCGCAGCGACTGGTGCAGATGCCACCCGCTCGGGAAGAACTCCGGGAACGCGGGACGTGCCATGAACGTGGCGTGGTAGCCAAGGCGCCGGCAGACCTGCTTGATGGCCGTGCGCAGCAGCAGCGCGCTGTCGGCCGCCGCCATGGCCTCCTGCGGCTCGAACGTGAACTCGACCTGCCCCGGCCCCCACTCGTCCTCGACGGTGCTCAGCGGGAGGCCGAGGTCGGTCAGCTGCCGCGACAGGTTCTCGAGAAGGTCGTGCGTCTCGTCGGTGCGGCTCTCGGTCAGGTACTGGAAACCGTGCGACAGGCCCTCCACGCGCGGCGGCGTCGGCGGCCAGCCGCAGTCCTCCGGCTTCAGCATCGGGTCGAGCAGCCGCATGATGTACAGCTCGATCTCGAGCCCGACGACAAACTCGTAGCCCTCGGCGGCCAGCTGATCGAGCTGCCCGCGGAGCAGGCCGCGCGTCGAGAACGGCACCGGCTTGCCGTTCTGGAAGTAGGCGTCGGCCAGCACCGAGGCCGCGCCGTCAACCCACGGAAGCCGCCGGAACGTCGTCGGGTCGGGGACCAGGATGCCGTCGGGCAGCCCGGTGAGCTCCGGCACCCCGGGGAAGTTTCCCGCCGCGAACGGCGAAACGATCGGATGGTTGGTGGTGTCGAAGATGGTGGTGACCAGCTGGAAGTCTTTCCCGTCCGCCAGGCTGCGCAGGAATTCGGGGACGGTCAGCGACTTCCCCCGCATGATCCCGTGCTGGTCCCCCCAGCCGATGCGGACCTGCCGGATGTCACTGCCGTCGAGCATCTGGAGAATCTGGTCCGCCGCCTCGTGCTGCGCGCCGGTCCACAGCCCGTGCCGCTGAATGAATCCGCCGGCAGCAGGTCCGCCGCCTTCCCGCCCAGCTGTCACCGTCGCTGCTCCTTCCGCTTCGCCGCGAGCCTGTCTGGCCAAGCCAGAGGTGTCTCGAGAGCCCCGTGAGGTATCGGGACCGTAACATGGTAAAAAGGTCATGTCAATTGACCATATAGACCGGCGCGGGGCACACTCGCGCGGCGCTGCTGGCCGGATCACGTCGGCGCCGCGTTCCGGGTGGCGAACGCCATCTGCATCGTGGCACTAGTCTTCGCGCATGGACCGCCTGGAGAATCCCATCCGTGACTACGCGTGGGGATCGGCTGACGACATCCCGGACTTCCTTGGCCTGCCGCCGGACGGCAAACCTCAGGCGGAACTATGGATGGGCGCGCACACGTCGGCTCCCTCCGTGGTGCTGCGCGGCGGCAGGGCGACGCCGCTGCCGGAGCTGATCGCCGAGGACCCGGCCGGTGAGCTGGGGCCGGTCGTGCTGCAGCGCTACGGAGCGCGGCTGCCGTTCCTGCTCAAGGTCCTCGGCGTGGCCAGGCCCCTGTCGCTGCAGGTGCACCCGGACAAGCAGCACGCCGAGGCCGCCTACGCCGCCGAGGTCAGCAGCGGTGCGGCCGAGCGCGACTACCCCGACGACAACCACAAGCCCGAGCTGCCCTGCGCGCTGCGCGACGGCTTCGAGGCGATCTGCGGGTTCCGGCCGGTGCCGGACACGATCGCGCTGCTCGATGATCTCTCGGTCCCCGGGCTGACGGCGCACCGGGAGCTGCTGGCCGGCTCGCCGGGTGCGGACGGGCTGCGGACGCTGGTCACCGAGATCCTCACCGCGCCGGCGGACCGCAGCGCGGTCATCGCCGCGGTCAGGGAGAACTGCGCACGGCTGGCGGCGGGCCGCGGGCGCTGGGCGGCGGCCTGCGCCGCATACGCCCGCGTCGCGGACGCCTACCCCGCCGACCCCGGGGTGCTGGTCGCCCTGCTGATGAACCACGCCGTGCTCGCGGAGGGCGACGCGCTGTTCGTCGCGGCCGGCGTCCCGCACTGCTACCTGCACGGGTTCGCCGCCGAGATCATGGCCTCGTCCGACAACGTGCTGCGGGCCGGGCTGACCAGCAAGCGGGTGAACGTGCCCGAGTTGCTGCGGGTCCTCGACTTCCAGCCGGCCCCGCTGCACATCCTGCGCCCCGAGCGTGACGGCGACGAGGAGACCTACCCGGTGCCGGTCGGGGACTTCAGGCTCAGCCGCATGCGGCCCGGCACCGCCGCGATCAAGCTGCCGGATTCGCTGCCGCAGATCCTGCTGTGCACGGCCGGGACGCTGCAGCTCAGCGCGCCGGACGGCACCGAGCTGACGCTGCGCACGGGCCAGTCCGCCTACCTGCCGGCCCGATGCGCGGGGGTCGTGGTGACCGGGCCCGGCACGGCCCTGCGCGCCACCGTGGGCGGCTAGGCCGTGTGCCCCGTAGATCATCGGAGGTCGCTGGCCGGCCCGTGGCGCCGCCGGGTAAATGCGGGCGCACCAAAAGGGCCGTATGCGTCGAGCCGGAACTCGCTTGCTGACCAGAATCGGTGAAGCCGGCCCATTAAAAACCGGCGTATCTGGCATTTAGGGCATCCTGTCGCGGGGCCGGGCGGGGCGCAGTAGGGTGGCCGGCCCGCTGCTGCTGCTAGAGCGACAGCTACGGGCCGGCGACACTACGGCATGTCAAGATCTGGCAGACACGCTCCAGCACCGCCGTGGCCGCCGTGATCATCGCGGACGTCAGCGGCGATCGCCGCGCGCCCCACAGGGGTGAACTCACCCACTCGGTGATCGCGCGGGTGGCCGACGCGCGAGCCCCACTGCGAGCGGGCACGCGAGAGCGGCGCGCGGACCGACATGATGTACGGCGAGCGGCAGTACACCGCCGAGGATCTCGCCGGGCATCGGCGGACGTTCTCGGAGACGCTCGACGATGTCGATCCGCAGAGCTGGGGCGGGCACTACGTCAGCCCCGACTGAGCCCTAGCCGCTCCGCCGAGCCAGGCGCACCTTGTTGTGCGGGTGCGTCCGCCAGGTGTCAGCCCCGGCAGCCGCGGCCGACTTGGCCTGTTCCCACTTGAGCCTCGCGAGCTGGCCCGGCGGCGTCTCCAGATCGTCGGCCCATCTCCGGGTCGCCGCTACCACGTGAGAGCCGGCAACTCCGAGCCCGATGAGGGCCACGACGGCGCCGACTCCGATCAAGACCCCGCCGGCGATGAGCGGCCCGGAACTCAGCTGCGGCCACGTTCCGGTTGCCTGATTGTCTGTTGCGGTGCTGGCCATGGCACCATCCCCGATCTAGTCGGTTAAATCCCGCAGATCCATCAGAACATATTCATCCTGCCCCGGTTAGCCGGGGCAGGGAACGCGGGCAGGGAACGCGGGCAGGGCCGGTGACAGGCTAGCCCCCATGAATCAGGTGATGGCCTGGGCGGGCTTTCTGGGGGCGTGGCTGCTCGTCGCCGGACCGCTGTATCAGGGCGCGCTCGAGCTGCGCGACGAAGACATCGACCACGAGGGCATGGAAGCGTCCATCGCTGGCCTCCCGCGGCCGGAGCCGCCATCGCCGTGGTGGTGGCTGCTGCCGCCGGCGGTGTACGTGATCCGCCGCCGCCGCGGCCTCGCGTTCCGCGAGGCCGCCCTCGCCCTGCTCACCCAGGCCCAGCGCGAGCAGCGCGCCAGCTTCATCGGCACTGTCCAGCCTGGCTGTTCTGGCTCCTGATCATCGTCATGCTCGGCGCCTCCGTGCTCAACACGGCGCTGCGGATGATCCGCGATGCCCAGGGGCCGGCCGGTGATCGCAGCACCGCGGCGGAGGCCTGAGCGAGCAGCCATACGGCAGCAAATCTTGCTGCCCGCCGCTTGCTTGACATGGCATTTAGATCCAAGGCTATAGTGCTAGGTACCTAGTTAAAGCGAGGCTGTGGTGATCGAGTTCCATCTGGATGCCCGTTCCGGGGTCGCGCCGTACCGGCAGCTGATTCACCAGGTACGGCATGCGCTGCGGCTGGGCCTGCTCAACGAGGGCGACCAGCTGCCCAAGGTCAAGGACGTGGTCGCCGGGCTGGCGATCAACCCGAACACGGTGCTCAAGGCCTACCGGGAGCTGGAGTACGAGGGCCTGGTGGCGGCCCGCCCGGGGATCGGCACGTTCGTGACCGGGACCCTGGACGGCGGCTCGCTGGCCGCCCACCGGCCGCTGCGCCGCGACCTGCAGCGCTGGCTGGCGAGGGCGCGTCGGGCCGGGCTCGACGACGAGTCCATCGAGGCGCTGTTCACCAGCACGTTTCGGTCCGCGAGCGAGGACGTAGAGGGCACGGGGAGGTGGGCGGGGTGAGCGCCGTCATAGAGGCCGACGGGCTCGGCAAGCGGTACCGGCGGCAGTGGGCGCTGACCGACTGCACGCTGTCCATCCCCGCTGGGCACGTCGTGGGGCTGGTCGGCCCCAACGGCGCGGGGAAGACCACGCTGCTGAACCTGGCCGTAGGCCTGCTCGCGCCGGACGCGGGCACGATCGAGGTGCTCGGCGGCAGGCCCGCGGCCGGGCGGGCGCAGCTGGACCGGGTCGGGTTCCTCGCCCAGGACTCGCCGGTGTACGCCGGGCTGTCCGTCGCCGATCACCTGAAGCTTGGCGCACACCTGAACCAGGGCTGGGATGCGGGACTGGCGCGCGGCCGGGTCGAGCGGCTGGACCTGGACCCCGGCCAGAAGGCCGGCACCCTGTCCGGCGGTCAGCGCGCCCAGCTCGCGCTGACCCTGGCCATCGCCAAGCGACCGGAACTGCTGGTGCTGGACGAGCCGGTCGCCAGCCTGGACCCGCTGGCCCGGCGGGAGTTCCTTGCCGACCTGATGGAGGCCGCGGCCGAGCAGGAGCTGTCGGTGGTCCTGTCCTCGCACCTGGTCGCGGACCTGGAACGGGTCTGCGACTACCTGATCGTGCTCGTCGGCTCGCGGGTGCGCGTCGCCGGGCCGGTGGACGATCTGCTGGCCACCCACCACCTGCTGTCCGGCCCGCGCCGGGACCCAGGCACGCTGCCGGACGGAGTGGAGGTCATCTCCGCCAGCCACACCGACGTGCAGACCACGCTGCTGGTGCGGGTCAGCGGCCCGGTGCTGGACCCCACCTGGACGGTCTCGCAGGTAGGCCTGGAAGACCTGGTGCTGGCCTACCTGAGCCAGGCCACCGGACGCCGCCGCCGCGACAGCCACACCCATCTGGAGGTGCAGAAATGATCTGGCTGACCTGGCGGCAATTCCGGATCCAGGCCATCACCGCGGTCGCGGCGCTGGCCGCGTTCGCGATCCTGCTGGCGATCACCGGACCTCACCTGGACAGCCTGTACTCCACGAGCAAGATCCCCGGCTGCCACGGCTTCGCCTGCAGTAACGCGGCCGGCGCGTTCCTCGGCAAGCTGGCCGGCCCCGACACGTTCGTGTACCTGCTCGGTATCGGACTCGTTCTCGCTGCGCCCGCCATAATCGGCATCTTCTGGGGCGCCCCGCTGATCGCCCGCGAGGTCGAGGCCCGGACATTCAACCTGGCCTGGACCCAGGGAACCACGCGCACTCAGTGGCTCGCGACCAAGGTCGCGCTGACCGGACTGGCCGCCATGGCTGTCACCGAGGTGCTCAGCATCATCTACTCGTGGTGGGCCAGTCCCATCATCAATTCCACCGGCCTGAGCTCGAGCGGCCCCCAGCTGTTCAGCCAGGGCAAGTTCAGCTCGGTAATCTTCGCCACCCACGGCATCGTGCCGCTTGGCTACGCGGCCTTTGCCTTCACACTTGGAACCGCCGCTGGTGCCCTTGTCCGCCGCACCGTTCCCGCCATGGCCGTCACCCTGGTCATCTTCGCCGCGGTCCAGGTCGTCATGCCACTGGCGGTCCGCCCGCACCTCGCCCCGGCCAGCCACACCACGTTCGGAATCCAGGCCGCGGACCAGGTCTATGGCAGCCTCACCGCCGACGTCGTCCCCGGGCAGCCCGACGCCTGGATCCTCTCCAGCCAAGCTCTCAACGCCGCAGGCCAGCCGGTCAGCGCAATCCCCGCCGGCTGCTTCAGCCCTCCCGCCGGCCCCGGCGCAAAAGGCGGAACCTCATCAATCACCCCGGGACAGTGCATGCAAAACCGCGGCTACCGGGAGGCCATCAGCTACGTGCCCACCAGCCGTTACTGGCCCCTGCAGTGGACCGAGACCGGGATCTTCCTGGTCCTCGCGCTCGCCCTGGCCTGGTTCTCCTTCTGGCGTCTCAGCCGCCGGCGGACCTGACGAACGCCCACGCCACCATCAGCGGGAGCCCTTCTCCAGAACGCGCCGCCGTGCGACCCGGGTCCGCCCGTTGTCCATCAGCCGGCTTCCTGATCGTCGTATCTTCGCCAGATCATCTATCCAAGGGGTGCTGCGGTGGAGACCGAGACAGACCTGCTGCTTTCGTCCTTGAACAACCAGCGCGCGCATGTACTGGGGATCCTCGAAGGTCTCTCGGACGACGCGCTGCGGCGGCCGATCCTGCCCTCCGGCTGGACCTGCCTGGGAATGGTCCAGCACCTGACCGTCGCCGACGAGCGGTTCTGGTTCCGCGGGATCGTGGCCGGTGATCCAGCCTGCGTCAACACGTCGCAGGAGGCTGATGCCGCAGCCTGGGGCGTATCGCCTGCGGTCTCAGCTGCCGCCGTGTTCGACGCCTACCGGCAGGAGATCGAACTCGCCAACGCCGTCATCGCCACCACACCACTGGATGCCGCCCCGGCCCTGTGGCCCGACGAATTCTGGCCAACGTGGAAGCTTCAGGACCTGCGTGCGGTCCTCCTGCACGTGATCACCGAAACCGCCTGCCACGCCGGTCACCTCGATGCAGCCCGCGAGCTCGTCGACGGCCGAAAATGGCTCGGATAGCCGCCGGGCTCGTGCAGCCTCACATCTGGGATCTCAGCACGTCGACCTCGGCGCCCGGCGAGAACGGGTCGAAGCCGTGCTCGACCAGCCAGCGGACCCCCAGCAGGCTTCGCAGCGACCACCACGCGCGGATCACGTCGAGGTCGACGTCGGTGCCGTAGCCGACGACGACGTCGCCGAGGTGCTCCTGGTGCCCGAGCGTCAGGATCGCGAGGTCGTACAGCGGATCGCCCTGGGCCGCCTCGGACCAGTCGACCACGCCGGTGACCTCGTCACCGTCGACGAACACGTGGGCGACCTGCAGGTCGCCGTGCGTGAACACCGGTGTCCATGGCCGGAGCGCAGCCTCGGCAATCCGGCGGTTGCGCGTGACCAGGCCTACGGGAAGGACGTCGTTCGTGATGAGCCACGCGCATTCGCCGGCGAGATCCGATGCGATCTCCTCGGGGCTCTGACCGGGCCATGGCGGCAGCGGCGCGTCGTGCAGCATCCGTACGGCGGCACCCGCCGCGGCCCACGCCGCCGACGACGCGGCCGACGGCTCACCGAGGCGGCCGAGCGCCGTTCCTGGGAGGGCGGCAAGCGCCAGCACGGGCGGTTTGCGCCACAGGACCTCCGGGGTCGGGATCGGCACCAGAGCCATTGCCTCGACCTCGACGTCGGTGCGCGTCTGATCAGCGTCGATCTTCAGGAACACGTCGCCGACGCGAAGGGTCGCGCGCTCGCTATGGGCGACGACGACCTCGACCCCTTCCACGCCGGCCATTGTCGCGGGATGACCACCGGTTGTCGCCAGGTTTATCGCCTGCGACTGCGCGGCTGACCCGCCCCGCAGCCCGGCGTCCTCGTGCACGACACAAGCCGCCCTGAGTGTGGCCTGG
This sequence comes from Streptosporangiaceae bacterium, assembly GCA_030039095.1. Next base: position 6,802 of record JASHQP010000379.1, on the reverse strand, counting down.
GCGCTGCCGCTAGTCGGAGAAGGAGATAGTCAGGACATCAAGTCCGACGATACGGTCGAAGTGCCGCAGGTTGGCCGTTCCGATACGCCATCCGGCAGCAATGGCGGTCGCGGCGACAATCCGGTCGTGCGCGCCGGTGTCCTGCCCGGCGGCGGCAAGTTCAGCCCAGATGCGGGCGTGGGCACGAGCGGCCAGAAGCTCGAAGGGCAGCGGCGGAAACGCAGCTATGACCGCCTCGATGAAGGCCTCGCGGCGAGCACGGTGCTGTGGGGACGCGCGATGCACGCCATGCAGCAATTCCGAGGCCGTTATTGCGGCGATGCCGACCTCCTCGTCGGGGCCTACCAGTTCCGCCAGCCGGCCGCTCACCTCGGCCATGGCGCTGGCTGGTGGCAGCCGCCGGACGGCGCGTTCGAGGTCGATGAAGACGGTGGTGTCTAGGAGCGTGCCCACGGGTCACCCGGAAGTGGCCCGACGTCGGCGAGCACGGCCTCCATGTCGTCCGCGAAACCAGGATCGGGCGGGGCCGCGGCAGCGAGCAGCCCCAGCGCCTCCCGCAGTGGGCGTCCGCGCCGCACGGCCGCCGAGCCTGACGCGGCATCATCAGGGTGCACGATGACAAAGGCTGGCCGTTCGTGATTCATAACGACCACTCGTTCATGACGGGCTACCGCGTCGCGTGCATGCCGGGGAATCCGTACCTCCTCGGCCCTGATCGTGGTCATGGCCTCATCGTAACACCGCCACCGTACGGTAGTGTACGGTTCTGTACGGCCAGTTTACGCAGCCACCTGCTCGCGCACGTAACGGGCACGGCCGATATCGAGCCCGGCTCCTCCCCCGTCCTCCTCACAGGCGCCGTGCCGCCAGCCGGTGTGAGTCGGGTTCGTAATCCCGTTGATCGCTTCATAGCCCTCCGCGAAGATGTGGCCGGTGGGATGGGAGGCACTCGAGCAGTGGGGTGACGACGTCGTTCGCAGCGAACCGCTCACTGGCGGTGTTGGCGTCAACGAGGTGTGGAGCGTGCACGTCAACGGGCACCTCGCGGTCGCTCGTCTCGGCCACCGCAGCGACGCTGATCTCGCGTGGGAGACCGACCTGTTGCGACACCTTCATCGTGAAGGAATGCCGGTTCCGGTGCCGATCCCGACCACGGACGGCCGGCACTTCGCCGACGGTCTCGTGGTGATGACCTACGTGGAGGGCGAACCGCCCGAGACCAAAGCCGACTGGCATCGCGTCGCCGACGCACTCCGCCAGCTGCATCGGCTGACACGAGGCTGGCCACAGCGCCCAGGCTGGCGATCATCGACCGACCTCCTGCACGCCGAGACCGGGACGAAGGTCGACCTCGGCGCGATGCCGCCCGAGGCTGTTGCTCGATGCCGGGGAGCGTGGGCGCGACTCACCGGTCGCGCGACGTGCGTCGTCCACGGCGACCTCAACCCGGGCAACATCCGCATGACCGCCGATCGCGTCGCGTTGATCGACTGGGACGAGTCTCACGTCGACGTCGCCGACCTCGACCTGGCGCTCCCGCACAACGCCGCCGGCCTCGACGACGACGCGTATGACATCGCCGCCCAAGCGTCGGCAGCATGGGCAGCCGCCGTCTGCTGGGACCCCAGCGGGACCGACCAGTTCGCAGTCAGGCGGCTCGCCGAGGTTCGAGCGGTCTGAGCAGCAGCGAATCTACAGCGATCTTCAACGGCCGGGGTTCGAGACAGCCTAGCCAGGCGCCCTCGTCTGGCGGAGCACTGTCGGTGAGCGCGCCTATGCTGAGTTTTGACAGCGACCCGTCGGGAGGCAGCGATGACCGCTCCGAACCCTGGGCACCCACAGGTTCTGGATCGCCCTGCCTGCACCCCCTCGGCCATTCGCGCCGTCTTGGCCACCAACGCCGATGCTGAAGTGCTGCGGCGCTATGACACCGAGCTGGACGCAGCGGTCCTCCACCCACCGCCGAACGCATAAGCTGGCAGGAGATCCGCGCCGAGTACGGTCTCTGAATCGTGTATCGGTGGGACTTTGACGGCCGGCCCGGCGGTCACGCACTATCAGCTTGGGAATGAGCGTAGCGACCGGACCGGACCACCTTTTCCGGGCAGGCGAGCGGTGCCGCGTCATCCAGCTCCGTATCGGTCGCGCGCTTCAAGCCACTGCGCATATGCCACCGCGTCTCTTTGCCTGCCGAGCCGGCCTATCCCGCCAGCGTGCTGGCGATCCAGGCGGTCACCTGCTGCTCGAGGATGTCCAGGGGAACGGAGCCGCCCAGGAGCACCGCGTCGTGGAATCCCTTGATGTCGAAGTGGTCGCCGAGTTCGTGTTCGGCCCGGGTCCGGAGTTCCCGGATCTTCAGCTGGCCCACTTTATACGCCAGTGCCTGCCCTGGCCATGCCAGGTACCGGTCGATCTCGTTGACGACATCCAGCTCCTGGCGGGGCGAGTTCTCCATGAAGTAGCCGATCGCCTTCTGGCGGCTCCACCGCTTTGCGTGCATTCCGGTGTCCACGACCAGCCGGACGGCACGCCACATCTCGAACGTCAGCTGCCCGAACTTGTCGTAGGGGTCGTCGTACAGGCCCAGCTCGTCGCCGAGGGTCTCGCAGTACAGCGCCCACCCCTCGCCGAACGCGAGGTAATACCCGAACCGCCGGAAGGCCGGGATGCCGCCGAGCTCGGCGGCAAGCGAAGTCTGCAGGTGATGCCCGGGAACCGCTTCGTGCAAGGTAAGGGGAATCATCTCCCAGATGGGCCGCGTCTCCGGGCGGTAAAGATTGACCAGGTACGTTCCGGGCCGCGAGCCGTCAGCGGCGGCCGGGTAGTAAAAGCCGGTGGTGACGTCCGGGGCCATGTCCGCCGGGGTTGGCTCAACCCCGTACGGCTGCCGGGGCAGGGTTTTGAACAATCTCGTCAGGCGCCCGTCGATTTGCTTGCACAGCGCGCGATAACGCATGAGCAGTTCTTCGCCGGACGCACAGTAGAACCGCTCGTCCGTACGCAGGAACGTGAAGAAGTCATCCAGCGAGCCCTCGTAACCCGCCCGGGACTTGACGACCTCCATCTCCCCGCGGATCCGGGCGACCTCTGCCAGCCCCAGCTCGAACATGGCCTCCGGACTCGTGCCGGGCGTGGTGTACTCCTTCACCGCAGCGACATAGGCTTCGTCCCCGTTCGGCAGCCCCCATGCGCCGGCCGTCGCCGGCGCGGCGGGAAGGTAGTCGTCGGTCAGGAAGTCGTGGAACCGGCGCATTGCCGGCACCACACTCCCGGCGATTGCCGCCTCCGCCACCGCGGACAGCCGCCGCTGTTCCGCAGCCGCGACGCCGGCTGGGAATCGTGTGAACGGGCCGAAGAAACCACTGTGCGTCGGGTCGTCCACAATCTGTTTCCTGACCTGTGGCGGCACCCGCTGCATGATTATCTCGGGATTCACCCATTTCTCGCCGATACCCCGCCGCAAAAGCGCGATCACCTGATCGACATAGCCGCCGAAGCTTTCCAGCCGCACGATCCAGTCCTCATAATCCTGGATGGTCTCGAAGCGGATGGCATCAGCCAGCTGGCAGGCGGTCTGGACACCCGGTGGCTGCCTGACCCCTTCGGGGAGCCCGCCGACCTGGTCGGCGGCCAGCAGCTGCCACCGGAACTCCTGCTGTGCGACCCAGGAGCGGTAGTCGCTGCGGAACAGGTCAAAGTTCAGCTGGTCATCCGGCCCCAGCTGCGCCCGGTCGATGCTGCGCAGTTCGGCCAGCACGTCGAGATTGTGCTGGCGATCGGCTTCGAAGCCCTCGAGGCTCCGGTCATCCCACCGGTCGTTCCAGCGGCGGTCGCCCAACACGGACGCATAGGTCGGGCTGTGCTCGAGCTGGTACGCCCACTCTGAGTCGAACAACGCCCAGAGCTTCTCCGCAGCCGACTGCACCATAGATACCCGTCTCCGTCTCGCCAGGCCGGCAGCTGAGCCGACCCTCCAAGCGTAATGCTGCAGGCGGCCGGACGATCTTTCGCATATCACTGGCCCGCGGGCCCGCGCCGCCGACGGCTGACGCGCGACGGTCCAGAAGCGACGGCCGTCACGGTGGGCCAGTGCTACCGGTTAGAGGAGATGTTACGTTTGCCTAGATTAGCCACGATCGCCTCGGAGGATTTATGCAGCGAGGGCGGGCACTCTTCTGGACGATTATCGGAAGCGTTGTAGCTGTAGTAGCAGTAGTAACAGCATTGATCCTAGTCAACTCTGGCGCGCCGCCAAAGGCAACTCCTTCGTCCGCGCCATCCATTTCGGCCAGCGCAAGCCCCTCAGCTGCCGAGTCTGCCCCAGTGGTGATTCCGAAGGCTTCCAGCACGTCCTCGTTCTCATATCTCTCAGATCTAGCGCCTTCCGGAACACTCGCCGATCGGGTGGAGCCGGGCCCGGTCAAGATAGACGGATCAATTTACCCCAAGAGCATCTTGTTCTATTGTAACGTTGGCGACCCAACTGCATTTCCTGCATATAAGCTAGATCATGGCGCTCGCTGGTTCCAAGCTACTATTGCACTCGGGGCCAAGTTCCCGCCAAGTTTCGAAGCAGGAGTAATACTAGTTGGCGATGGGCATACTCTCCGAACCTTCACTGTCAGCGGCCTGAAACCAGAAACCGTCGATGTCAATATAGCGGGAATCCACACCCTCCAACTCGAATGCTTCGGCTCCGGTCAATCTACGTCGGGTGGTTGGGCCATTTCTGTAGCGTGGGGCAACGCACGTATCGTAGAGCAGCATTGACCCCGGAGTGGCGGGTCGTGCCCGCTAGCTACGCGCCTGTGACCGTCTTGTCGGGCACGCAGCGGGCACGGGGCGGAGCCGGCGCGGCCAGGATCCAGGTCATCACGGCCCCGAGCATCAGCCACGCGGCGCAGATTGCCATCTCTCCGGCGCTCAGAACGCCGCTGGCGCCGCGCATCCCAGCAGCCGCCCAGTCCGCGGCCTGATTCATCAGCGCCACGCCCACCACCCACGAACCAGCCCAGGCAGCTGCCCGGAGCCAATTGCGCGGCCGCCAGCCATGGAGCCGGACGAACCCGGCAACCAGCAGCGGACCTGACAGCAGCCCCCATGCCAGCTCTGCTATCACGCCCACATCGATGACTACCTGTGGCTCCCCGGGCCATTGAATGTTCGGAGGGATGAGCAAGCCCTCGCCGTAGCCAGGGTGACTGAACGCGACAGTGGCATAGATCGCTCCGCCAGCTCCTATCACCACCCACAGCATCGACAGCAGCCAAGTCCAGCCTCGGACCCGCAGGCCCCCGATAACCAGGGCCCGCGCGTCGCGGAAGGACGGCCATCTGCGGCCGGGCGGGCTGGCCTCCAGCAGGGTGCCGAGCATCTCCCCAGCCCGGTCGCGCCGGTACCAGGCGGGGTAGGCGTGCAGTAGCCAACGGCAGTGTCGCTCCAGCGGGGTCACGCCGGGCTCGCCTTCCCAACTGGACCGGCTGCCTCGAGGCGGTGGCTGCGGTTCGTCACCAGGCGGGCGGCTTCCGCCATGCGCGTAGCTTCGGCCCGCAGCGCGCCGGACCCGGAAGGCGTCAGACCGTCGGAGCGGCGGGCCCGGCCGTCGACGATCTCCTCGCTCACCAGCTCCACGAAGCCGTCCGCGGTGAGCCGGTCAAGGGCGGTGTAGAGCGTCCCGGTGGCCAGCCTGACATGGCCGCTCGATAGGTGCTCCGCGCGCTGGATGATCGCGTAACCGTGCAGGGGCCCGTCCAGCAAGGACGCCGGGACGAAATAGGCTGGCTCTCTCATCTGAGTTCCCGGCTGACGCACCAGGCCACGATAAGTAGTCTGCTACGAAACCCGGCTGCACACCCGAGCCGGGCTCGGTGTGCCGCGTCAGGGGCGCTGACCGCGAGGAATCTCCCGAGCGTCCTGTCCTTACCCTGGCGCAGGTCTTCGCCCTCGCCGATGCAGTCGGGCCGTCTTACCGGGCGCTGATACTCCTGGCAGCATTCAGCAGTCTGCGCTGGTCAGAGCTGGCCGCGCTCCGCAAGGAAGACATCGACCTGGAGGCTTGCACCGTTCGGGTAGCTCGGCAGATCTACTACCCGCGCGGCGGCGGGCACACGTTCGGGCCTCCCAAGTCAAGAGCTGGCGTGCGGGTCGTCGTGTTTGCGGCTCTCATAATCCCTGACTTGGCCGTGCATCTTGATCGCATCGCCAGCCCGGAGTCGCTGGTGTTCACCAGTCCGGACGGCAAGCCACTACGGCACAGCAACTTCCGGCGCCGCATCTGGCTGCCCGCTCTGCGATTGCTCGGCTTGCTCGGCCTTCACTTCAACGATCTGCGCCACGTCGGCAACAAGCTCACGTCGGACGCGGGGGCCAATCTGCGGGAGATGATGGCCCGCATGGGCCACGACAGTGCCCGGGCAGCGCTGATCTACCAGCACTCGACAACGGAACGGCAGCGAAGCATAGCTGCTGAAGTCGACAAGAACGCTCGCATCGCATTGAGCAAGGCCAGGTCATCTGGCACGGAAGTGGCACGCAACGGCGATGAAGCTTCGTGAAGATCACTACCAGGAGCCGAGAAACCGGGTCTGACTTGGAAGTTGACACCTGCGCCCCGAGCGCGACTCGAACGCGCGACCTACTGCTTAGGAGGCAGTTGCTCTATCCGCTGAGCTATCGGGGCCAACCTGGCCAGGGCCAAACCTGCTGGCGACCCAAGCCTAACCGGTCAGCAGCGATCCCGCCGCTCACCGAGGCGCGGCGCTGGGCCAGTCCTCGGAAGCCTGGGGCTGTGAGCCGGCGCCGC
>JASHQP010000378.1 GCA_030039095.1 Streptosporangiaceae bacterium | reverse complement strand
TCGGGTTCGTCGTACTGGCCGATGTCGGCGGTGTAGGTGCACGGGACCGCGCCCTTGTCGCGCATCCAGGCGACAGCTACCGAGGTGTCGAGGCCGCCGGAGAAGGCGATCCCGACGCGCTCGCCGACAGGCAGGGAGGTGAGGACCTTGGACACCTTGCAAGTATATGCATACAAGCGCATGATCATGCAAAGGTTCGCGGGGATCGGGCGTGGCGGTTACCGGTAGCGGCAACCGAGGACAGGCCGATGCCGGCTCCGCCGACGGCCACGCATACCGGCAGGGCCCACGGGCTCGGGGCGGCCACGATGAGCGCGGCGTCGCAGGCCGCGATCATCACCAGGCCCGCCGCGATCACCCGCTGTGGCAGCCACCGTGCCAGCGCTGGTGTGGCCGCCGCCGAGCCGGCGATGACCGCGGCGATGACCGCAAGACTGAACGGCAGCAGCATCAGGCCGGCCACGAGCGGGCTCCGCCCGCGGGTGTTCTGCAGATAGAGCGTGGCCAGGGTTATGGCCGAACTGGTCGTCAGCCTGTTCAGCAGGCCGCCGGCCGCACCCTGGCGCAGTGGACGCTCGCGCAGCAGCGCCCTGGGCAGGACCGGTGCCGCCGAGTGCCGGTCGATCAGGATGAACAAGCCAGCCAGGACGACGGTGAGCCCCAGGAGCAGGCCGCCGAGCGTCGGCCTGCCGTGCTCGGGCAGCAGCGTGGTCGCGACGACGAACGCCATGACCGCCGCGGTGAACGTGGCGAAGCTGGCCAGGCTGAGCCGGACTGACCGATCGGTCTGCGGATCCCGCGGCGCCGCGCGCCAGATCGCCGCGGTCAGCAGCACCGCCAGCGGAAGGTACGCCCAGAACACGGCCCTCCAGCCGACCAGGTCGGTCACCACGCCGCCCACGACAAAGCTGCTCGCCCCGGCGGCGGCTCCCGAGGCGCTCCACGCCGCGATCGCCGCTGCACGCCATCCGGGGTGATCGTGGTCAGCAGCCGCAGGGCCGAGGGCACGGACATGGCCGCCGCAGCACCCTGCCAGTGCGAAGCCTGCACCAAGCCCGGGCGGCGCTGGCCTTCTCCAGTGACTGGAACGTGGCCGAGATGGACCCGCTTCTCGAGATCTACACCGCCGTCACCCGGCAAGACCTGGCCGACGGCGAGCCCTTCGTCCCCGAACAGGCCATCGACCTGGCCACCGCCATCGCCGCGTACACGACCGGGGGTGCCTGCGTCAACTTCTGCGAAGACCATCGCGGCATCCTGGCCCCCGGCAAGGCCGACCTGATCGCGCTCTCGGACAACCTCTTCGACCTGCCCGCCGAGCGGATCAAAGACTGCCGCGTCGAGATGACGATGGCAGACGGCCAGATCTGCCGCCAGCTCTGGTAGTGGCCCCACGAGTCAGCCGGCAGCTGAGTCCCACCTTGACTGTCCGCGATCCCCGGAGCAGCGATGCCCTGCTATTCCTCGAACCACGCCAGAAGCTCGGTTAGCGCTTCCGGGGCTTCAACGACACCTTGGCTGACGAACCGCTCGAGCTCTATCCGACCGTCGTCAAAGAACTCGACCTCCCCGCGCTCGCCAGGAATAGCGACAGACATCATAAGAGCATCGTCGCGCACGATCCGGAACTCATGCGCGACGTGGCGGCGCTCAAGTGCCCGGTGAAACTCGGTAGCTGTCAACAGTGCCGTCATTGCGAGCGCTCCAGGAATTCACCGATATCATCGATGCTAATCTGCCATTCTGAGATTCTCTGGCCATCTTCATTCACAACGGAGCGTGGGTAGACAGACTCCCAGGGCGCGGCAGTATCGAACTCATGCGAGAGCTGGTTAAGGAACAGCAAGCAATTTTGCACATAGACTGAGGATTCTTCCCGGTACAACGGCCACACTTCAACGAAGTTCGCACTTGACGGTTCAAGAACCGAGGTGGCCAAGCACGACGTCGATGCGCCTCCAAGCAGCCGCCGCAAACCTGCGTCCCAGATCCCCTTGTAGTCATCGGTCCCCCAGAAGGTAAGCACCGACCCAAAGTACTCGCGATGCTCTCCGAGCCTAATCAAACCGATGGCGACCAAGGGATCCCGCTCATCGAATCCCGTGAATCCAATGCTGAAGTTAGCCACGGCAATCTTTGGCTTCGCCATCTCGACGGCGGAAGCGCGAGAGAAGGGCAAAGATCTCGTCGAGCTTCTCCTCGATGCCCGCTCGGGCAGGTTCTTCGGTGGGCTTTCCCTCGCCGACTTCCTCCCTGAGATCCCGTGTTCCCTGATAGACGGCCTCAACTAGTCGGGCCCTCTGATCTGCATTGAGTAGCTCGAAGGATATCCCTTCCATCGCCTGCGAGACGGTGAGCTCATTGACATCGGATGGGTCAGTCAGATGTGACTTCGCCCGGGAGAGGATCATCGGGAAGACTGCCTTCCGGAGTGAGACGACGTCTTGCGCATCGTGAGAGAATCCGAGCACTGCCATTACAAGAACCATCACAATTTCGAGGACCGCCCCGTCGTTAGCTCATATCATCCAGCCGTGGCCACTCACCCGTGGACCTGTAAGCGCGCCGCGCAGCTTCCCATTCCGCCTCTGCTGCAGGGCCGCCAGGCTCCGGGGGAGCCAGCTCACTGCCGGACAGGAATCCCTTTATCCAGAAGCTTGCCCCCCAGAGAACTCAAGTTCCGTGTCAACTTCAGCGGGCACCGGGTTGGCAATGTTGCGATACCGATCCATCCGAGCACCGATCATCTGGCTTAAGGCTTCGCTCTTGACTCTAGGAATTCTCTGATATCACCCAAACTTACCTCCCACTCTGAGATGGCCTGCCCATCCTCATCTATCACCGATCGCGGATCGAGGGACTCCCATGGCGCATCCGGATCGAACTCGTGAGGGAGTTGATCGGGAAAGATCAGACTGTTTTGTACATAGACATTGTCTTCTTCCCGATACAACGGCCACACTTCAAGGAAATTAGCATTCGACGGATCGATAACCGAGGTAGCCAAGCATGAGATAGATGCACCTGAGACCAGGCGTCGTAGCGCCGTCAGCCAGCTTTCCTCGTAGTCACCAACTCCCCAGAACCCAAGAATCGACCCAAAATGCTCACAGTGCTCCCCCAGCTTAAGCTCACCGAGGGCCACGAGCGGATCCTGTTTGTCAAATCCAGTAAAGCCGATACTAAAGTTACTCAATTCAGTTATTCACCCGCTCCGTCAGATCCCAGTTCCAGGTCCCGGTGCGCTTCCCACGCCTATTGAAAATCTTCCATCCATTGTCGACGTTGTGGCTATCCCTGTCTGGCGTTAGATATTGCTTCCCGTTGAAGTAGACAGGCATCCCATGCGAATTGAATGGGGCCTTGGGTGGTGGTATCTTCTTAGGGTATCCCAAGGTTGCGGCTTGCTCGTCGATCTCCTCTTTCGATTTTGGGTCTTGTGCCTCGTAGTTAATCAGCGGACTGTGCTCGCCGGCTGGGGTAACCCAAATCTGTGGGCCCGGATCGCCCGGTGGGGTTTTAAGAATCTGCGGCCCCAGGTCACCAACGGGGGTGACCCAGATGAGCGGCCCTGTATCACCGACCGGAGTCACCCAAATCTGTGGCCCCGGATCACCTACCGGCGTCCTTAGGATCTGTGGTCCGACCGGTTCTCCAGGTGCAGGGGAACCGGCGAGCGTGTCCCCGTCCACTGGCTGGCGGGCGATCCAGCTCTGGACTGTTCCCTGCGAGCCGAACACGCCGCTCAGCTGGCCGGTGGCCGCGGTGACTTCTGCCGCCGCGTGGTCCGCGGCAGCCTGGCACGCGGACAGAGCCGCTTCCGCGGCCTGGGCGGCGGTGTTGGCTAGGCTCACGTACCCGCTGTCGTTGCCGCTGACTCCAGCCACCTCCGCGGCCGATGAGTATGCCGCGACCCTTTGCTGTGCGGTGCGTAAGAACCCTGCGTAGCCACGTACTGCTCCAGCGATCCGTGACAGCGGCGCCTGGGTGGCCACGACGCCCTGGGCAAGGTCGCCGGTGAACGCCGTGTATGCGTCGGCAGCGTCCCCGGTCCATTCCGCATCCGACCGGATGGCGGTGGTGGCCTGGCGAGTGCTGATGCCCAGGTTTGCGCTGCCCTCGGCGATGGCCTCCAGCTGCGTCGCCAGTTGTTCGAGGAGACCCGGGTCGCCGCCCGGCATAGCCAGGCCGCTCACCGTAAGCCCTCGAAGATCGAGCCCGCCTTTGTCGCGGTGGCACGCTCGGCGCTGCCGTAGTTTGCCGCCGACGAACCGAGGCTGCTGCTGACGTGGCCATAGGCCGCAGCAATCGCGGAAAACGTTCGGGCCCCTTGTCCAGTCGCCCCGGCCAGCGCTGACGCCAAGGCCGTGTTGCCAGCCGATCCAGCCAGGCTTGCAAGGGTGTCCGCCACGTCCTGCGCGATCAGCTCGCAGCGGTTCTGTAAATCGCTGACCTGCTCACTACCTGCGTGCAGCTTGGCTGCGTTGACCGAGAATCCGTGGCCCACACCGACCAGCCCTTCCGTACCGACGCCTGTGACCGCATCGCCGATCATAGAGGAATTGTCCGCTGAATCAGCTATGGGCGATTGAACCGAGATGAGTCAGCCGCCAGGCAGCAGTTCAGGCGACGGCGACGGGTGGGCGGCGTGCCAGGCGCCCCATACGTCGCGGCTTAGCTTGCCGCGGGCCGGAACCGCGATGCCTTCGAGGGAGGCCCACGCGCGGACCTCGGCGGACGGGAGGCCCGGCTCGGCCGGAGCGGCCGGCGCGGCGCCGAGATCGCCTCCCATCGGCATGCGCCCGGACACGGCGGCCTCGGTTTCGGCCCAGGCCCTGGCGGCGGCCAGGAACCGGTACGTCCACTCCTCGGCGAGCGGGCGCGTCTCGCCTGCGAACCGGTATGGGTAGCGTTCATGGCTGTCGGCCACGATCTCCAGGTCGGCGAATCCCGCGGCGCGGGCTGTGGGCGTGCGCACGTTCGGGCGGGCCTGCTTGCGGGTCCGCGGTGACTGCCAGAACATGACGTCCCGGCCCCGGGCCCTGGTGAACACGATCTGGGACCGGTTCTCCCGGCCGCGGTCCAGCACCAGGTCGATCGCCGCGCCCCGGCGGGCGCACGACCGCAGCGGCACCCGCTCGACGATCTCGGCCTCAGCGGGCCAGTCGCCCGCCGCGCTGTCGCTGGGCCGCGCGTGGGGTTACGGCGGCCTGGCATCCCGAGATCGAGGAGCCGGAGGTTGCTCTCCCCCAGCACCTTAGGCTGCTGGAGTCGTGGCTCCGCGATCCGCAGGAGGCAGTGTGAAGGAGAACGGGTTCGGGATTGTGGGGGCCGGCGTGATCGGCGCGCTGCACGCCGAGGCGATCGGCCTGGTTCCCGGGGCCCGGCTGGCCGCGGTCACCGACGTGGTACCCGAGAGCGCCAAGGAACTCGCCGGCCGGTACGGCTGCGACGCAGAGCCGGACCTGGCGGCGCTGCTCGCCCGCCCGGACGTCGGCGTGGTGTCGGTCTGCGTGCCGAGCGGGCTGCACGCCGAGGTCGCAGCGATGGCAGCGGCGGCCGGCAAGCACCTCGTCATCGAGAAGCCGATCGACGTCACGCTCGAGGCCGCGGACCGGCTCATCGCCGCCGCGGACGCCGCCGGGGTGACCATGACGGTGATCTCGCAGCACCGGTTCGACACCGGGCTCGACGAACTGCGCCGCCTGCTGGACAACGGGGCCCTGGGCACTCTGCTGCTCGGCGAGGCCAGCACGAAGTGGTACCGGACCCAGGGCTATTACGACAGCGCGCAGTGGCGCGGCACGTGGGCCATGGACGGCGGGTCGCTGATGAACCAGGGCGTCCACTATGTCGACCTGCTGCGCTGGTGCATGGGGCCCGCGGCCGAGGTAACGGCGGTCTGCGCGACCCAGGCGCATCAGGTCGAGGTCGAGGACACCGCGCTCGCGATCGTGCGGTTCGCATCCGGTGCGCTCGCAACGATCGTGTCCAGCACGGCGGTCTATCCCGGGTTCTCCCAGCGCCTGGAGATCACCGGGACCGAGGGCACGGTGGTCGTCGAGGACGGCAAGATCGTCCTGCGGGCGCTGCGGTCCGGGCCGCCGGGGCCGGGCGAGCCCGCTGAGCCAGCGGGGCAGGCCGACGCCGCGGCGTATGCGGGGGGCATCGACCCGGCCAGCCACGCCGCGCAGATCGCCGACCTGCTCGGGGCGATAGACCAGGGACGGCAGCCGTCGGTCACCGCGCAGAGCGCCCGCGACACCCTGGAGATCGTCTGCGCGATTTACGACTCCGCGCGCTCCGGCCGGACCGTGGTGCTGCAGGCATGACGGTCATCCTGAGCGGGTTCGCCGACGAGATCTCGCAGGACCTGGGTGAGCAGCTCGCTGTGCTCGCCGCCGAGGGCATCACGCACCTCGAGCTGCGCAGCGTCTGGTCGGCCAATGTCGCCGACCTCGACGACGCTCAGGTGGCCCGGCTGCGCCGCGAGCTGGACGACGCGGGGGTGCGGGTCTCCGCGATCGGCTCACCGGTCGGCAAGATCGCCGTGGACGCGCCGCTCGGGCCCGAGCTGGAGCGGCTGCGCCGGGTCTGCGGCGTGGCTGACAGCCTGGGCACCACGATCGTCCGCGTGTTCTCGTTCTTCATCCCAAAGGGCGAGCCGCCGGAACGCCACGCCGAGGAGGTGACCGGCCGGATGCGAGCCCTGGCCGCGATCGCCGAGGAACGTGGCCTGGTCCTGGCGCACGAGAACGAGAAAGAGATCTACGGCGACCGCCCGGAGCGGTGCGCCGGCCTCATCGAGGCCGTGGGCTCGCCCGCCCTGAGAGCGACCTTCGACGCCGCGAACTTCGTGCAGTGCGGGGTCCGGCCCCACGACGAGGCCTATGCCCTGCTCCGCCCGCACCTGGTCTACCTGCAGATGAAGGATGCGCTGGCCGCGACCGGCGAGGTCGTTCCCGCCGGGCAGGGCGACGGGCAGGTCCACGAGACCCTGGCCGCCCTGCGGGACGACGGCTTCGAGGGGTATGTCTCGCTCGAGCCGCATTTGGCCACGGCCGGGCGCTTCGGCGGCTACAGCGGGCCGGACGGGTTCCGCCGTGCCGCCCGGGCACTCGAGGAGCTTCTGGGCGAGCTGTCGATCCCTTGGCAGTAAGGGCTTGCAGCCCATGCGCACCTTCCCGGAGAAGGCCAGGCTGGCCAGGTCAGACACCGGCAGTTAAGCTCGTCAATGGTGATCGCAGGGCCAGCGGTCTGGTCGGCGACCATGCTCAGGGCTGCCGGCCAGCCCGGTTGTATATCGTTTGAACGACATTCAGGGTTCTGGGTCCACGTCGTCTTAGGCTGTGACAACGGGCCCGGAACAGGCCCGCGGCCATCGCCGGAAGCCGCTGCTAGCGGGGCTCCCTCAAGGCTGGAGCAGTGCCCGTGGAGTCATACACGGCCAGGAACGGCGAGAACGGGCTGCCCCGCCGACGCGAGCCCGACCTCGCCGACCTCGCCATGTTCATCCTCGACTCCGAGGGCCGCATCACCACCTGGTCAGTGACGGCCACGCGGCTGTTCGGGCTCTCCGCGGACGAAGTCACCGGCAAGGACGTCTGCGACCTGCTGCTGACCGGGCCCGGCCAGCGCGACCTGGTCGGCCGGGCGATGGCCGAGGTCGCGGCCGGGCAGGTGCACACGGCGACGGTGGCCGGCGGGTCGCTGGGCGAGGGCAGGTTCGCGGTCCGCTGGGAGCCGCTGGACGGGCAGAGCGGCGGCGCGGTGGTGATCGTCCAGCGCGCCTGGCCGCAGCCTGCCCCAAGCTGGCTCCGGGACGCCGCCGCCAGGATCGGCAGCAGCCTGGATATGACGGAGACCGCGACCGAAGTCGCCGACGCCGCCATACCCGGGTTCGCCGACCTGGTCATCGTCTATGCGGCCGAGCGGCTGCTGGCCGCGGGTGAGCTGACCCCGGACCGGGCCGCGCGCGGCGCGGCGGTGCGCCGGCTGACCGGCCGCAAGGCCGGGCAGTCCCCCGGCTTCCCGGAGAAGCTCTCGCGACCCAGCGAGGTACTGGTCCTCGGGCCGCAGACCCCCGGCGCCCGGGCCATGGCGACCGGAGGGGTGGTCCTGTTCGACCGCCTGGATCGTGAGACCGCTGACCGCCTCGCCCGCCAGCCTGGCGCCCTGGAGATGGCCACGGGCTACACGTCCTACATGGCGATGCCGCTGATCGCCCGCGACGTCGTCGTGGGCTGCGTGATCTTCGGCCGGATGCCCGCCAGCCCTCCGTTCAACGAGGGAGACATCGCGCTGGCGAGCCAGCTCGCGTCGCAGGCGGCGGTGTGCCTGGACAACGCCCGGCTGTATGAGCGGGAGCGCCGTACCGTGCAGGCCCTGCAGCTTGGCCTGCGGCCGGGCCGGGCTCAGGTTCCGGACGGCGTGGAGATCGTGCACCGCTACCTGCCGGTGCGGGAGAGCGTCGTGGGCGGCGACTGGCACGACATCACCCCGCTGCCGGGCGGCAGGGCGGCTGTGATCGTCGGCGATGCCATGGGCCACGGCCCGGAGGCGGCGGCGGTGATGGTGCAGCTCCGCACGGCGGCGCACACCCTGGCCGACATGGACCTGCCGCCGGAACAGGTGCTGCACAGGCTCGACACGATGGCCGCCGGCATGGCCGTCGCCCCGTTCGTGGCCACCTGCGTTTACGCGGTCATCAGCCCGCAGAGCGCGTCCGCTGCGATAGCTCAGGCTGGTCACCAGCCGCCGGTTCTGGTGCATCCGGGCGGCGCGACCGAGGTGCTCGACCTCCCCCCCGGCCTGCCGCTCGGCATCGGTGAGGGCTTCTTCGAGGCCAGCCGGGTCGGCCTGACCCCGGGAACCGTCCTCGCCCTGTACACCGACGGGCTGGTCGAGAGCCGCCTGCGGCCCCTCGACGTCGGCATGGCCACACTCCGCGACGCGCTCGGCACGGCGCTGGCCGAGCCGACCGCACCGCTGGACGACGCCTGCGAGGCGGTCACGCAGAAGCTGCGCGAGCAAAGCGAGGACGACATAACGCTCGTTCTCGCCCGCATCCGCCCCTGACGGATTTGTCACACCCGCGCGCGAAGATTGTGGCGTGACAGAACTGCCAGATCGCTGCCAGCGGTTATTGCGGTTGCAGCGCGGCATGATCGCCACGTGGCAGGCCGAGTATGCCGGCCTTAGCGTCGAAGCAATGAGGAATCTGGTCCGAACCCGTCGCTGGTGCCGGATTCACCGTGGCGTGTATGCGGCGTTCACCGGCGAGCCGCCGCGTGACGCCGTGCTATGGGCGACCGTTCTGCGAGCCGGGCCCCGGTCTCTTCTCAGCCACGAGACGGCCGCCGAGACGTATGACCTGGTAAGACCCAGCAAACTGCTGCATGTAACCATCCCTCAGAGTCAACGGGTAGAGCCGGTCCGCGGGCTGGTCATCCACAGGTCGGTACGCGACCTCGAGCAAATCCGCGGCTCCGGGCTGCCTCCCAGGACGACGGTTGAGGAAGCAGTGCTCGACCTAGCTCAGGCCGCAGCCGACTTTGATGACGTGGTAGCCCTTATCGCGAAGGCCTGCCAGAGGCGGCTAACCATGGTTGCCCTGCTGCGCCAGAGCCTGGACGCGCGGCCCAAGAGCCGATGGCGCGCCGAGATACAGGAAGCCCTCCAGGACGTAGCCAGCGGTGCGCACTCACCGCTCGAGCGCCGGTATCTGCGGGATGTTGAGCGGGCGCACGGCCTGCCGAACGCGGACCGGCAGGACCGTGCAGTCCAGAACGGCCGGGGTATCCAGCGCGACGTCCGTTACCGGCGGTACCGCGTTGTCGCTGAACTCGACGGCGCGGCGTACCACCCTGCCGAGAGACGTCTCGCCGACGCCCGGCGCGACAACGCCGCCGCAGCACAGGGCATGGTCACGTTGCGATATGGATGGTCCGACGTGACAAAGCGCCCGTGCCAGACCGCCGCGGAAGTGGCCGCGGCGCTGCGTGCGCGCGGCTGGACCGGCCAACTCCGTCGCTGCGGCCCCGACTGCCAGCTGCCCCGCGCATGATCTAGGAGACTTCCGTGCACATTCTGCCGCAAAGCCTCCTAGATCTTTGAAATCAGCTGCTGGGGGGC
>JASHQP010000003.1 GCA_030039095.1 Streptosporangiaceae bacterium | reverse complement strand
GGCACCTGCGGATGGGCGCGCTGCTGAACCCGGCCTGGGACGCCGGCCCGGCCCGGCGGCGGATCGAACAGCTCGGCATCGACCCGCGGCAGCGCGCCGGGCGGCTGTCCGGCGGCCAGCGCGCTCAGCTCGCGCTCACGCTCGCGGTCGCCAAGCGGCCCGAACTGCTGATCCTGGACGAGCCGGTGGCCAGCCTCGACCCGCTGGCCCGGCGGGAGTTCCTGCGGTCGGTCGCGGGCACCGTGGCCGGGCACGGCACGAGCGTCGTGCTGTCCTCGCACCTGGTCGCGGACCTGGAGCTGATCTGCGACTACCTCGTGGTGCTGGTGGCCTCGCGGATCCGGCTGGCCGGCGACATCGCGGCGCTGCTCGCGGCGGAGCGCCGGCGCACCGGGCAGCCGACCAGGCTCGACGACCTGGTGGTCGCGACGATGAGCGAGGCGGGAGAGGCCCGGTGATCCGGTTCAGCTGGCTGCAGTTCCGGGCCCGGGCCGCGGTGGCGGCGGGCGCGCTCGCGCTCCTCACGGTCGCAGCCGCCGGGCTGCTGCATCGCGGCGACGACTCAATTCGGCTCTGGCTCGGGGTGGTCGTGCTGGTGGCGCCGGGTCTCATCGGGATGTTCTGGGGTGCTCCGCTGGCCGCGCGCGAGTTCGAGGACGGGACGTTCCGGCTGGCGTGGACGCAGAGCGTCACCCGGATCCGCTGGATGGCGGCCAAGCTGGCGGTGGCCGGCCTGGCCAGCATGGCCGCCGCCGGGCTGCTCAGCCTCCTCGTCACCTGGTGGTCCGGCCCGCTCGACCACAGCGCCATGAACCAGTTCGCCACGTTCGACCAGCGCGGCATCGCGCCGGCCGGCTACGCGGCCTTCGCGTTCACGCTCGGCGTCCTGGCCGGGACGCTGATCCGGCGCACGCTCCCGGCCATGGCCGTCACGCTGGCCGTCTTTGTCGCGGTCCGGGTGACCGAGTTCAGCTGGCTGCGGCCGCGCCTGCTGCATCCGGTGCTGCTGAACCTGGCGCTGAACCCCCGCTCGACGGGTTACGGCCAGGCAGGCACGCTGTCCGTGCTGTTCGGCAGCCCGACGCTGATGCCGAACCCGCCGGACCTGCCGAACGCGTGGATCACGTCGCTGACGATCGTCAACGCGCGCGGCGAGGGGCTCACCACGGGTGAGCTGAACAGGGCGTGCCCGGGCATCGGGCAGGGCCGGGGCGGCGGCGGGGGCGGCGGGCTTGGTCACACCCGGGCGCCGCAGGCGGTCGTGAACCGGATGCAGGAATGCGTGGCCAAGATCGGCACCACCTACCACGAGGCGGTGGCCTACCAGCCGGCCGGGCATTACTGGCCGCTGCAGTGGTATGAGCTGGCGATCTTCGTCGGCGCGGCGCTCGTCCTGGCCGGAGCGTGCCTGTGGCGGATCCGGCGCGCGTGAGCCTCTCGCCTACGCCGTCTCCTTGCTCGCCAGGACGATCCAGTTGCCGTCCGCGTCGGCGGCGCTGAACCATCCGCTTCGCCGGCCGCTGCCGCCCCGGTCAGTCGGCCGTTCCCGCCGACCCGAGCAAGATGACCCGGGAGGTGACCTGGCCGGAATCCAGCAGCCTGCCGAACAGCCGGCTCTGCTCGTCGGCCGCCTTCAGGTCAGGCGTGTGCCCGTACCGGTCGTGCAGTTCCCGCTCCACGGTCTCGACCCTGCCGGTCCAGTCCGGCGGCGGTCTGGTGAGATCGCGGACGGCGCCGGCGTCTAGCTCCGCCAGGCCCGCCTGGCAGAGCAGATCGTGCAGCTGGTCACTGGACGGGAAGTGGTTGCCCTGCGGCGGGTCGTCCAGCTTGGCCGCGGCGGCCAGGTACACCAGCAGCCCGATGCGGCCGCCGGGGCGCGTCACGCGGCGGAGCTGGCCGAGCATGGCCCGCTGGGCCGCAATGCCTGGCGCGGTGCACAGCACGCCCAGGCACCAGGCCAGATCCGCGGACCGGTCGCCGAACGGCAGGGCGGTCGCGTCGGCCCGCACCACCGGAGCGCCGAAGAGCCGGGCAGCCGCACGGCACGCGCCGGGCTCGGGTTCGGCCAGGACTGGCTGGACTCCGGTCTGACGGGTGGCATACGCCGCGGGCCCGCCCATGCCCGCGCCGACGTCGATCATCACCTCGCTTGGCCGCGGATCGAGGCGCTCGACCAGCCAGTCCAGGGCTGCCGGCTGGCCGCTGCCGCGGCACGCGGCCGGGATGTAGTACTTCGGGCCGAGGTCGGCGGCCACCCGCGCGGTCCACTCGGCCACGGCGTTGAACTCGGCTTCCATCGGGCCGTCGATTGCCGGGGCCACGCCCTCAGCCTTCCCGGATCCGGATGGCCAATTCCGCCTTGATGCGCGCGGCGAACTCCGCGCGCACCACAGCCGGATCCAGCTCCAGCCCGGGCAGGCCGGACAGCGCCGAGGCGGAGGCGGGATCGGTGAAGATCGCCACCGCGGCGATGACCGGGATCGTGACCCCGGCCTGCGCCGCGGCGGCCATGAAGCCGGTCACCGAGCCCACGGTGTCGTGGTTGAGCACGGCGACCGCCGCCCCGGC
>JASHQP010000377.1 GCA_030039095.1 Streptosporangiaceae bacterium | reverse complement strand
CCGGCCCTCCGCGCCGCGCCCGTCCCCGTACCCGTCCGCCCCGCGCCCGTCCCCGAGACCGTCCTTGTGCATGGTTGATGAACTCCTTGCCGTTATGACTGATTACTGCTCTGCTGGCTGCGCTGGCACTGCCGCGGCGGAGGGTCTTCTGCGCACGCTGGCGGGCCAGGCCACGATGATGATCATCGGCACCAGGTAGGCGATCCACGCGCCGACCTCGATCCACACCGGGTACGGCTGGATCCCGAGCACACCCGTCACCAGCGACTCCACCGGTGTGCCGGGCCGCACCAGCCAGGACAGGTCGAACGCCTGGACCTGCCCGGCCGTCAGCCATCCGGCTTCGTTCGCGGTGCGGAAGGCCGTCATCACCAGGCCCGCCGCGACCACCACCAGCACCAGCCCGGTGACGCGGAAGAACCTGGCCAGGTTCAGGCGCACACCCCCGCGGTAGATTGCGTAGCCGACCACGGCCGCGAGCACGATGCCGACGACCGCGCCAACCCAGGACAGCGTCGCGTCGCCGGAGGCGTGGAACGTCGCCAGCAGGAACACCGCGGTCTCGAAGCCCTCGCGCAGCACCGCGAGGAACGCCATCACCACCAGCGCCTTGCTGCCGGATGCCAGCGCGGAGGCGGCCGCCCCCTCGAGATCGCCCTTCAGGTCCCGCGCGTGCCGCCGCATGAAGATGATCATGTAGGTGACCATGCACACCGCCAGCGCGCCGACGACGGTCTCCAGCCCCTCCTGCTGCTGCTGTGGCAGGTCCGAGGAGATCACCTGCAGCGCGATCGCGATGCCGACGCAGATCACGACCGCTATGGCCGTGCCGATCCACACCTGGCGAAGCGCGTCACGCCGACCTTGCTGGCCCAGGAACGCGGCGATGATCCCTACGATCAGCGCGGCTTCCAGGCCCTCGCGCAGGCCGATCACGAACGTGGGCAGCACTCGTCGTCCCCTTCCACGGCGCCGAGAGCTGGCCCGTTAGGATAGGCATTCCTAAGTAAGGCTTACCTAACCGCGTGCCGGCCTGCGATGTCAAGCACTCCCGCGTATTTCTGGATCACATGGCGCCGGTGCTGGCCTCGCGCCCCGCAAGACGTTCGCACCCCAGCCGCAGCCCCCAGCCAAAAGATCTAGGAGCCTTCCGCGCAGCATCTGCACGAAAGGCTCCTAGATCATGGAAGACGTTCCACGCCAACCGGCGCTGAACCTAGAGCTCGTTCTTGTAGACCCGGCCCTCTTTCATGATCAGCTTGAGGTTCCGCTCCGGCGCGGTGAGCACCCGGATGTCGTCCAGCGGGTTGCCGTCGACCACCAGCAGGTCGGCGTACGCCCCGGGCGCCACGACCCCCACCTGCCCCACCATGCACAGCAGTGCCGCAGCGGTCGTGGTCGCCGCCCGGATCAGGTCGGCCGGAGGCTGGACCTCGGAGCGGATCACGAACTCCTGCAGCTGCTGATCGTGCGTGTCAGCGAACAGGTCAGTGCCGTAAACGATCGGCAGCCCGGCCTTGTGCGCCATCTCCAGCGCACCGAGCGCCCCGCCGATGACCTCGGCCAGCTTGTCGGCGATATCCGCGGGCAGCTCGCCGTCGCGCGCCTTCCTGGCCAGGGTCTGGTAGGTGACGATCGTCGGCACGTAGAACGCACCACTTGCGCGGAAGAACGGGATGCTGGATTCGTCCATGAGGTTGCCGTGCTCGATCGAGCGCACACCGCACTCCAGGCCGCGGTTGATCGCCCGCGAGGTGTACGCGTGCCCGGCCACGTAGATGTTCGCAGCCGTGGCCTCCTCCACGATCGCCTTCAGCTCCTCGATCGAGAACTGCGTCGAGTCCACCCGGTCGCTCGGCGAGTCGACGGCACCGCTGAGGTACACCTTGATGTGGTGCGCCCCACGCCGCACCTCTTCCCGGACCGCCCGCCGGACCTCGGGCACCCCATCGCAGATCACCCCGATCGCCGGTGCGTAGTAGTTGTCGTCGTAGACCCGCCGGCCCGGCGCCCGCCAGTCCCCCGCGCCGCCGGTCTGCGACAGCTGCTTGCCGCCGAACCGCATCCGCGGCCCAGTGAAGTACCCCTCGTCCACCGCCCGCGCCAGCCCGTGCTCCCCGGCCCCGACGTCGCGGATCGTGGTGAACCCCCGCGACAGCATGCCCTCCAGCGCCCGCCCGGCGCGGGCCGCCACATACGTGGGCGACCACTCGGCCATCGCGAACACGTCCGCGTCGACGATCGCCGGGTGGGTGTGCGCGTCGATCAGCCCCGGCATCACGGTGCGGCCGGCCACGTCCAGGACGAGCGCATCCTGCGGGCCGGTGAGCCCTGGGCCGACGTCGGCGATCCGGCCGTCCTCGACCGCCACCGACAGCCCCTCCGCCAGCTCACCCCGCTCCGGGTCGAGCACCGACGCGTTCCGCAGGATCGCCACCCCCATTGACCGCCATCCTTTCTCGCTGGTGAGCCGCGGTGACGTGATCCTAACGGGCATGGCGTGGGTGACGCCCAAGCCGGTGGCCGCGCCGGACGCGGCGCACGCCTACTTGACGAAGTACCAGTTTTCCGGGTTGATGCTGAGCGTAGGGCTTTGCGGCAGGGCACCCTTCAGGTTGCCGGCGACCTCGGTCAGCTGGGTGGCGGCGTTCGGCGCCCACTCCACCGGAAGCTGCGGGGTCATGTAGTTCTGCCAGCTGTACATGTACTGCAGGTTGCTGCTCGTCAGCGTCTTGTCGATCAGCGCGTCGTTGGTTGTGTTGCAGTATCCGCCGAAGTTGTTGATCGCGCCGCACTCGAACACCTCGTCGCCGGTCGGCAGGAAGTCCGGCGAGTACGACCAGCCGTTGCCGAAGCTGACCATGTCCCAGTTGCACGGGAGCTTCGCCACCACGCAGTTGCCGGCCACCGCGCCCAGGTCGTTGAAGGGCTTGGGCTCGAGATTGAGCTTGATCCCGACCGAAGCGGCGTTGGACTGCAGCTGGGTCACCTCGGACTGGACCCACGCGGTCCCGCTCGCGTACAGGAAGCCGAAGCTCAGCGGCTGCCCCTTCTTGATCCCCGGGCCGCACAGGCTGGGGTTGGCGCAGGTCGACACGCCGTTCGGGACCACGGTCCAGCCGTGGCTGGTCAGCAGGCTCTTGGCCTTTTGCGGACTGTAAGGGAACGGGTCGCCGTCCTGTTTGGCCTGCGGCGACAGGAACTCCGTCGCCGGGGTGCTGCCGACCGGCCCCACGGTGAGAGCCCCGTAGCCGCGCAGCGGGCCCTCGATCACCGCGGACTGGTTCATCAGGTATGCCAGCGCCTGGCGGAAGTAGAGCTGCCGGATGATCGGACCGTTGCCGGTGGTGGACTGGAAGTTCAGCGTGTAGTAGCCGATGCCCCACGCGTACAGCGGCGACAGCGTGTAGTTGGGCAGCGGGTTGGTGCCCACGGCCTTGTTGGCCGGCTTGGCCGGGGCGTCCTCCGGGGGCAGGTACCCGTAGTCGATCTTGGTGCCGGAACTCTGCGACCGCAGCACGTCGTACTCGGCCGAGTCCGTGGTGAACGGCACCTCCTCGAACGCCGACAGCTTCGGCTTGACCGGGCCCGAGTACTTCTTGTTCGGCACGAACGTGACGTGCCCATCGGCGTTGAACGAGCTCAGCCGCCACGGCCCGTCCACGATGCCCCAGATCGGCGACGTCGCGTATCCGGACAGGTCCTGGGACTGCTTGTTCAGGTAGCTATACACCGCCGCGCAGTCGCTGATCGTGGTGTCGCAACTGCTCGGGCCCGACGCGGTCCGGTCCCACGCCACCGGCATCGGTGTGACCTGGCTCAGCTCGTTGTACTGGAACCAGGTCGGCGAGTACGCCTTGTCCATCACCATGGTCAGCTCGGTGGGATTGACCACCGTGATGTCCTTCACGTTCTGCGGGAACCCGTTGCCCAGCCCCCAGTCCTGCGGCACGGCCAGCAACATGTCCAGCCAGAACTTCACGTCCGAAGCGGTGACCTGGGTGCCGTTGGACCACATGTAATGCTTCAGCGTGATGGTGACTTTGGTGCCGTTGAAAGAAGGCGGGTTGGCCAGGCTCAGCGAGTTGTTCACCGTCGGCTGGGCCCCGTTGCCGAACCAGTACAGCGGCCGGTACATCAGCCAGTCCAGGTCGAAGATGTTCTCGTTGCTGGCGTAGGTGCTGCTGGCGAACGGGAAAATGTAGTTCGGAGTCAGCGACGGCGGCTCCGCCATTACCGCCGTGCCACCATGGACCGGCGCGCCCGATGACGAGCTAGTGCCGGTGCTGCTGCAAGCACCCGCGACCAGGGCAAGCGCGGCCGCCCCGACGGCCGCCACGATCATCCTGCCGCGCCGCCCGGATCTGCATCCACCCTGCCCTGGCCATGACCCCATCGCTGTCTCCTTAGCCCCGGGAAGCCCGCTCGGCCAGCACCTGGCGGCGCTCCGGCCGGCGATCGCGCCGCCTCACCGGGCGGATTCTGAACTGGGCCCAGCCTCATTGGTGGCCCGACGAAGAGCAGCGCTCCGCCCAAATATAGGCAGCGTGCCAGAACCGCTCAAGACGAAAGCGATGAGAAACGCTTAACGCTTCCATACAGGAAACCTGTCTGTATTCAGACTCCGGTGCGGTTTGGGCCACGGCGCAAAGTAAAACGTGGCTTATTGCTCGTTTATCTCCGTGCCGTGCTCAACGCAGCGCGCTCGAGGTGCGACGCCAGCGGCAGAGTGCCAGCAGGTGACACTCCGGCGGTGCCTACTCCCCGCCCTCCAGGTCGAACTCGTTTCCCTCGGGGTCTGCCAGCACCACCCAGCCTCCTGGTGCGATGTGACGGCGGTCATCGATGACACGGGCGCCGAGTGCTTCGAGCCGGGCCAGTTCTTCCCCCTGGGAGCCGTCAGGAACCAGGTCGAGATGGACACGGTTCTTTCCATGCTTGCCCTCGGGGACATTCACGAAGACGAGCCGGGGGCCCGCCGCAGCCGGCTCACCGACGACCCAGAAAGGATTACCAGGCATTTCCTGCTTGGACCATGGCCAGCCGGTGACGGCACTCCAGAACTGGGCAATCGATGCAGCATCCGAGCAATCAAAGGTCACGTTCAGGATGGAACTGCTCATGCTCACGCCTCCATCGCGCCTACGTTGTGACCGAGCATCGCACGGGAGCCGCCAGCAGCGATGTCCAGGCGCGATGGGAATCACCGTCGGGGTTGCGACGGAGGCGCGGAAGGCGTCGCCGTGACACGCACTCGGCAGATCCTGTTCATCCAGGGCGGCGGCGCGGGCGCGCATGACGAGTGGGACGAAAGCTGGTCGACAGCCTGAGACAAGAACTCGGAGGCATTTCGCATCAGCGAATAGTGCGCTGGATGCAGAACTCGTTGCCTTCGGGGTCTGCCAGCGTGATCCAGCCCTGGTACCTGGCCAGAATGCGGGCGCCGAGCCTGGTGAGCACGTCGGCCTCGGCGTCGGCAGTAGTCACGATCACCCCGTCCGCGATACCGTCCGGCTCCGAGCTGAGCTTCGGCTACTTCTTCCTGCCCGGCGGGAAGGGCGGCGGCATACATGTCACGATCGTTCCCGATCATGCGCACCTCACCTGCAAGAAGGAGCCGCCGTTCGGCCCGCAGCCCGGCTAGCCGGAAAACGGGGGCAACGGCACGACGATGTCGCCGGTCTCCTCGGTCATGCCCGCGCTGTGCTGGCGCGCCGTCATCGCTGCGGCGATGGCGTCTCGCTGGTCCTGATTGGTGCGGACGGGGATGCCCTTCCGCTCAAGTCATATATGAGATACGATACACGACACCTCATCACATTGAGGGTTCAGGCGTGCTGGCGTAGCGACGATGCACTCCGGAGGAGCCGATGAACCGCAGGGCCTCGTGGGTATCCGTGATCACCGCGGCGGTCTGCGCCGCCGCCCTGGCCCTGTTCGCCGCGCCGGCTGGGCTGGCGTCAGCGGCCACGTCCACCGCGCAGGGGGCCGGCACCTTAACGGCCGCCGCCTCGCCGTCACAGCCCCTGCCCGTCGCCACCGGCGACCCGCGCCATCCCCGCCAGCCGCGGCTGCCCGCCCCGTGCATCATCCTGGGCGCCGCGCTCTCCACGACGACCGGCGAGTTCGCCGCCGACGACGAGACCACCCCGCCCGACACCGGCCGCATCCAGGCGGCCCTGAACCGCTGCGCCGGGACCGGCCGCGCGGTCGTGCTGGCCACCGGATTTGGCAACGGCAGCAACGCGTTCCTCAGCGGCCCGCTCACGATCGGCAGCCGGGAGGTGCTGCTCATCCAGGCAGGCGTGACTCTCTACGCGTCGCTGAACCCGGCCGACTACCAGATCCCGGCCCAGTTCCCCACGAACACGTGTGGCACCGTCAGCGCGGCAGGTGGCGGCTGCTCCCCGTTCATTACCTTCACGGGATCCGGGTCCGGGCTGATGGGCACGCGCACCCCGGACGGGACCCTGGGGGCGATCGACGGACGCGGGGAGGACACGCTCGTCGGGTCCACGCAGAGCTGGTGGGACCTCGCGCAGACGGCCGACTCGGGTGGTGAGCAGAACAACCCGATCCTGGTCGAGGGCGACGGCGTCAACGACATCACGATCTACCAGGTCGAGCTCGAGAACTCCCCCATGTACCACGTGTACATCCAGAACGGGCACGGGCTGACCGTCTGGGGCGTGGAGATCGACACCCCCGCCACCGCGCGCAACACCGACGGCGTCGACCCGGTCAGCGAGCGTGACGTCACGCTCGAGGACGACATGATCCAGAACGGTGACGACTGCGTGGCGGTCAAGTCGAACGCGGGTGCGCCGTCGGCCGATATCACCGTCGACGACGTGCACTGCTACGGCTCGCACGGCCTCTCGGTCGGCAGCCAGACCGCGGGCGGTGTGTACAACGTGCTGTTCGAGAACTCCACCCTGAACGGCCTGGACAGCCTCGGCAACCTGTCGGTCAGCGACACCGGCATCCAGGTCAAGACCGACGCCAACAGCGGCGGCCTCACCGACCGGGTGACCTACACCGACATCTGCATGACCAACATCAAGCACGTGCTGATCTTCAACCCGCACTACTCCTCGGGCGGGACCGACGTCCCGACGCAGAGCGATATCGTGCTGAACGGCGTGGTGGCCACCGACTCCGAGTCCGGCGCGTACTCGATCTTCGAGGGCTTCGACGCCGCGAACCCGCTGCAGATCGCGCTGGAGAACGTCGACCTGGACAACGTCACCCAGGACGGCAACCACGGCAGCGAGGGCCCGACTCTCGGCGAGAGCCCGACCGAGTACGTGAACGCCTACACCTACAACACGAACATCGTCCCGGAGGGACCGGAGGGCGACGCGGCCAACGGCGTGAACGTCACCGCGTTCCAGGGCACCGGCACGATCCCCACCTGCAACATCCCGGCCTTCGGCCCCCCGCCCGTGCTGGGCTGGGGCCAGGGCTGACCCCGGCACGGAACACGCTGGTGGGGCCCGGATGGTTTCCGGGCCCCACCAGCGCGACTCAGCCGAGGAAGCGGACCGCTCAGGCGGTCTTGTGGAGTGGGCCGGCGGTCCCGGCTGAGCCGCGTCCCCAGGTCAGGCGGAAGTGCATGCGCTGGCCCTTGTGGTGCTGGCGGTAGCTGGCCACGAGCCCGTCGGCCCCGATCCAGCTCGAGGTCCGCCAGAAGACCAGGATGACGACGGCGAACAGTGCGTAGAAGGCGCACACGCTCGCGGTGCCCGACATGACGTAGGTGAACAGCAGCGCCAGGCTGCCGACCGCCGCCACGCGAGTGAACAGGCCGGACACGAGTGCCAGGCCGATGGCGTACTCAGCGACCGCGACCATGATCGCGATCCAGCCGGCGTTCGGAACCACGAAGCTGTGCAGGAAGCTTCCCCACCACGAGTAGGCGGGCACGCCATGCGCCGCGAAGCCCGCCACGGCCGCGCCGCTGTTGTGCAGGAAGCCGGGGTTCTCCGCGCCCCAGAGCTTCGCTGCGCCTGCTTCGATCCACATGACCCCGAGCCAGCAGCGTGCCGCCGTCAGCGGAAGGGCCATCAGCTTCGACTCCTTGAGCCATTCCCAGGCGCGCAGGTTGTGCCGCTTCGCTGGCTCTCCGAGAAACTCAATTGGGCTAGCCATCGGAATGCTTCCTTCTTCCTTTGTTCTGTGCCCTGTCCATCGGGCTCTGGTATTAGCCTCCAGCGCGGTGCCCACCGCCGGACATGGGCGAAAGTCCCGAGCCCGCGGACCACACGGCCCCGGTCGCGGAGACGGTCGGCCCTGTTGCTGCGGTGGCCGGAACGGCAGCCTGACATCAAGGTCAATGGCTGCGGCCAAGACGCAAAGGTGTCAGGCCGACCACAGTGCCCCCGCCGCCCCCTTCGGCGGGGGCACGTCAATTCGCCAGCCCTTCGGCCCGGGCCGACCCGGCCGGTCTCAGCTCAGGTTCTCGCGGATGCTGTCCAGGTAGCGCACCAGCGTGGCGCGCTCGGACCGGTCCAGTGAGGCCAGGGCCCGCTCGCTGAGGTTGTCGATCTCGCGGCCGATTTCCTTCTCCAGGACCCGGCCGCGGTCGGTGAGGTACAGCCGCACCAGCCGGCGGTCCCGCTCATGAGGCTCCCGGCGCAGCAGCCCCGCCGCCTCCATGCGCGCGGCCGCGCGCGTCACCGTCGGCGTCGCCAGGCCCAGGCGCCGCGCCACCTCTCCCGGGGCCAGGCCGTCCTCGTCCCACAGGGTCCGCAGGATGTACTGCTGACCCTCATGCACCCCGTGCCGGGCGAACGCGGTCGCCGAGGCGCGGGCAAGCACGCGTTTGGCCGCCCAGAAAGCCGGCTGGAACGCGACGGCGGGGTCCTCGGACATGGTGCGAACAGAATACTGGTGCGCGGCTATAACAGCCGGCTAATGATATGCTCCATTGCTCGGCTAACGATCTCCTCACGCCTTCGTAGATACCCGATCATAGAAACTAGTGGCATAGTTTCGCTTATGCAGGCGGGCGACGGGGCGCCGGCCGCGGCGGACGGCGAAACGACGGCGGACGCACCGCGGCGCGGCCGGCCACGCAGCGAGAAGGCCCGGCTGGCGATCCTGGAGGCCGCGGCCGAACTCCTGCTGGCACGCGGCCTGTCCGCGGTCAGCATGGACGCCGTCGCCGAGCGGGCCGGGGTCAGCAAGGCCACCATCTACCGCTGGTGGCCGACCAAGGAGACGCTCGCGCTCGACGCGCTCTACAGCGAATGGGCGACCGTGCAGCCGCGAACCCGCAGCACCGGCGCCCTGCGTGGCGACCTGCTCGGGCTGCTGCGCCCGTGGGTCCGGCTGGCCGGCAGCCGGCCGTATGGCCGCGTGATCGGCGCGCTGATCACCGAGGCGCAGACCGATCCGGAGTTCGCCGAGATCTACCGGTCCCGGTTCGTCGAGCCCCGCCGCGAGCAGGCGCGTGCCATCTTCGCCGCCGCGATCGAGCGCGGCGAGATCCCGGCGGACACCAAGGTCGAGGTCGCGATCGACATGCTGTACGGCCCGCTGTACCACCGCCTGCTGCACGGCCACGCCCCGCTGACCGAACGCTTCGTCCGCGACGTCGTCGACACCACCCTCACCGGCATCCTCCCCAGCCAATGAGGGAGTTGTCAGCCAGCCATTGCACGGCACGGCGCCTGGCCCGGGTGTCCCGGAACGCAAACCAGGCTGGCAGCAGTTCCGGGTGCTCCTCGTGGAGCCCGTCTCTGAACCGGGTTTCGGTCCGGGCAGGCGCCGCCTCACGTTTCGCCGTGGCTGAGCGTTTGCATGGTATGGATACGAGCGCAGGCACCGACCTGTTCGTGACGGCCATCGATCCCGCTCGTCTCGAAGTGGTTTACAACAGCGGCAGCGACGGTCATGGCAACCGGCTCCGCCCGTTCGCCGCCACCGGCGAGGGCGAGCCGCTGCGCTGCTGCCTGCGCTACGCGGAGCCGGGTGAGCAAATTACGCTGATCTCCTACGCGCCGTTCGACTACCCCTCAGTCTGGACAGAAGTGGGCCCGGTCTACATCCACGCGTCCCGCTGCGACGGCTATAAGCCGGCCGGCTGGCTGCCCCGGCAACTGGCCACCGGTCCGTGTGTCCTGCGCACCTACCGGGCCGATGACACGATGAACTACGACCACAACACGGTGATCACCGACGACGCCGATCTGGGGCCGATCATCCGGCGTCTGCTCGGCGAACTTGACGTCGCTACGGTGCACGTGCGCACTCTGGCCCCGCAGTGCTTCCTCTACGCAGTCGCGGCCTGGCCTCGGGGCCATCAAAGGGCTGGGGGTGCGACGCGTGTTCAGCGGGCTGGGGCTTCTACCGCCGCGGCCTCCTGTTCGCAGCTGCGTGGGAGGGTGAGCTTCGCTTCCGTACTGCTGCGCCATCCGCGTGCTCAGGTAGTCGGCCGTCTCAGGTCGGCAGTGCCGAGCCCGAGAACAAGCATGAACGCGGCAGACATCCCATGTTCTGGAATGTCAAGCCGCTGACTGCTGGTGGTGGCTCCAGGCGGTGTGCTCGTTGCAGAGCGTGCCGGTTTTGAGGCAGCCGTGCAGGATGCCGACGAGCCGGTTGGCGAGCTGGCGGAGAGCGGCCTGGTGGCGGTGGGGAACACCGTCATATCGACGCCGGTCTCGGCGATGATGTCCTGGGCGCACACCGGCCCGATGCCGGGCACGGCGCCGGGCTGTCTGGCCTGGTGCAGGTACGGGGCGATCAGCGCTTCGATCTTTTCGGTGAGCGCCTGGATCTGGGTGCTGTAGTGGTCGATGGCGGCCAGCATCATCGCCAGCACGGCGGCGTGCTCGGCGGTGAAGAACGAGCAGTCTAGCGCCTGTTCCAGGCGGGCGATCTTGCCGCGCATGGTGCCGCGGGCCAGCTGGGCCAGGGCTCCGGGGTCGCGCTGCCCGGCGGTGATCGCATCCAGCATGTCCCGGCCCGCTCGATGCTGATGAAGAAACACTGCGCCAGCGCATCCAGGGCTCCAGCGAAGCACAGGACTGGCGCATGGCTCACCTGGATGACTACAAAGCCTCGCGCTCGTGGATGATCCGGGCTGCCGACCTTGTCGTGACCACCGGATCCCGGACGCCCGCTGAGGCCGCGCGCCAGATCGTCGCCGCACTCCCCGGTGTATGAAAGTCGCACGCTTAGAACCGCACACCCAGCGGCATGACAGCGCGTGTCACCCGACCTCGTATATCCGATGCCTACCAAGTTAGATATACTGCTGGCGGAAAGGGGGAACCGCGATGGCCAAGACCCTAATTGACGTGGACGAGGAGCAGCTCGTAGCCGCGCAGAAGGTGCTGAAGACCGAAACGAAGAAGGACACCATCAACGCCGCGCTACGGCAGGTCACGGCCCTGGCTGCCCGGCGCCGGGATCTGCAGCGCCTGATCGCTGGCGGGCTGCCCGATCTGGCGGACGACGAGGTAATGCGCACCACATGGCAGCAGTAGCCAGCTACCTGGCTGACACTAGCGCGCTGGCCCGGCTGGCCAGGCCCGCGGTCGCGGCAGTCTTAGGCCCGCTGATTGAGGCCGGGCTGGTTGCGACCTGCGGTGTCATCGAGTTCGAGCTTGGCTGGGCAACTCGCAGTGGCGCTGAGTTCGATCTGGTCAGGGCCGACCGGGACGAAGGCTACGAATGGCTGGCCACCCATGACGAGGACTGGCATCGCGCCTTAGATGTCCAAGGCGCGCTATGGCGCAGCGGGCACGTGCGGGCGGTCGGGTTCCCCGACCTGCTGATCGCCGCCGTCGCAGAACGCGAGCACGTCACGCTCCTGCACTACGACAGCGACTACGACATCATCGCCCAGGTCACCACACAACCAATGCAATGGGTAGTGCCACGCGGCACCGTGCCTTAATCTGCGCACACCAGGTGCGGCATGAGCGGAAGAGCGCCGACTAGACGCCCTGCGCCCACGCGGCGACGGGCATGGAGAGGTAGACGCCAATACGGCGCGTTCCAGTCGCCTCAACGATCGCATCGCACAGCTGGTCACATCTGTGTTGCCGGTTCTCGGCCCGACTTGCGAACCACTTCGATCGGACTTCGACGACGACATCGAGACCGCTGACATCGTAGGGACCGCTTGCCCTGAACCGGATCTCGATATCGCCTGGCTGGAGCTCGTGGTCGTATGGCTCCTCGGGGCATTCGACGGCGAGCGAGACTGCGTCCGGAAGCGCTTGCGCGAGATGGCGAAGCTGATCGTCTGCGACCTCGGGTCCATACACGACCTCGACAATTGGCATGTCATGAAGGTAGCTGCTCTCGAACGTGCGCTCACCCAGGCGAGATTCACCAGCGACTTGAGAGCGGCAGATGAGGATATCCATTGTTTCTTTACTAACCTAATTCTGGGGATGTCCGGGCGCCGGGCTCAATAGCCTAGAAAGCTCGTAGTGGCGGTCGCTGCCAGGCGGTAGTCGGGATAGAAACATTCTCAGCTCCGGAATAAGAGTGGCCTCAGTTCTAATATCGGTCATAGGCAGGCATTTTTGCAGAGCTTGGATGGCCCAGTACTGACCAAAATTTGAGTTCTCGCTCTTCGTAAGTGTCTGTACAAGGAGGTTGGCAGCTTCGGGATCCGGCTTGGCATAGAGCCACGCGTATCCAGCCATCCGTCGGCCTTGATTGTCTGAGCGCAGCGCATTCGCCCAGTCATAGCTAGGCAATCCTCGAGAAAGACGCACCATCCGTCCAACTATCTGTGTCAATATGGTAGTCCGTGGATAGCCTGACGGCTGTGAACTGCGTATCTTGTTGTATTGGTCGACCAGCTCATTCAACTCTTGAGCTGTCCCAATATGGTTGCCCTTGCCCGGCTCATTAGCGGCAAGGGCCAGTTCAGCTTTCTGTGAGGCGCTAGCTGCGGCCCCCCTGGCTTGCTGTGTTTCAGCTTGAGCCTCGTTCAGCTGCCGCTGTATCTTACGGTACTGCACCTTCCAACCGCCGGGTAGCTCAAGGGATTCGAATACTGCCCCGAGCCAAGGCAATAGGGCTATAACGACCAGGGCAACTACGATTCCATCGACTTTTAGACCAGGCCAGATCAAATGAACAGCCGCAACAGCTAGCGCTAAAGCGGTTACCAGCAGACGCGTCAGCGTGGCTGCCTTCGTGTTGGGGGTCTTGCCGTCCTGCGAGTGGTCGCTGGTACGCAAACTAGTATCGTTACCGTTCATGGCACGCCCGCCTATTCGTGTTGGCGGCCAAATATGCTCAGACCTGACCACGGACCCCAGACCGCCCTGCTACAGGTGAGACCCTACGCTCGACGAGTCGACATTGCCTTAGGTTGGCCCTTCACGGGCAGCCGTCACCTGGAAGGCCCCGGACAGGCACTCCCCCAAGGGGATGATCAGATTCTGCCGCACCCTCTCATCGGCAGACTCGAATGTGTGCGTGGCAACTACGGTCGCCGGGAGTTCAGGCTGCGTGGGGTGCGAGTTTCACGACGAGGTCGGCGTCGAGGGCGGCGCTGATCCGTTCCAGCAGCGGGATGGTGGGGACGACGACGCCCGCTTCTAGCCGTGAGAGCGCGGGCTGGGTCATGCCAGCGCGAGTCGCCAGCTCGACCTGGGACAGACCCAGAGCAAGGCGGCGTTCGCGGACGGCCTGGCCGATCAGGAAGGCCCGCCGGGCCTCGGCGTACCCCTCACGGTATTCCTGGCTGCCGCGCCGCGGCCCGGCGAGTTCCTCGTAAGAGGAATGTTCTGCGGCCATGTCAGGTCACCTCCCGGTCGAACACCTCGTGCGCGGTGCCGTGCGTGCTCTCACAGATTTCTTGCGCTCGCTGTGCCCTGGCCACTTCTGCGACCTCGGCATTGCGGGTCTTGCGGAACACCGTCAGTAAGATCACCCGCCGGCGCGGCGCGAGCCAGTAGCTGACCCGGGTCTGCTGGCGTAACAGGTGGAACCGCAACTCCCTGACCTTCCCGCCGAGGTGGCGGGCGTACGGCTCGCCGAGACCTTCGGCATGCTCAGCGAGCAGGCCGGCCAGGAAGGCCGGCCCGGCCGAAGTCGCGGTCCGGCAGGCTGGCCAGCCAGGACCGGACTTCCGGTTCGATCTCCACCTCGTACAGGCCTGCCATGCATCCCATGGTATATGCATCTGCTGCTATAACCTAGCCGGCCCTCAGGTTCCGGACGCCATGTAGGCGGCGAGGAT
>JASHQP010000376.1 GCA_030039095.1 Streptosporangiaceae bacterium | reverse complement strand
CCTCGCCGCCAGCAGTGGCTCGTCCTCGGGTAGGAAGTCATCGACATAGGCCATGGTGACCTGCGCGCTCACGGGTGTCTGCCTCCGGGACGGTCGGGCTGTCCCGCGCAGCCTAGCGTCACCGGCCGCAATCCCGGGAACTGGCCAGGATGTCTCGGTCGTTGATGTTACGCCGGCGTCGACACCGCCGATGCCTGCCAGCGAAGAGGGACGGCGGGGCTGGGTCGCCGGCGGGAAGCCCTGGCAGGCAGATAGCGTTGCATCGAGCGGGGGACCAGCGGGAGGAGGTTGCGCGTGGACGAGGGCCAGCCGGCTCCGGCTGTCACTGCCGACTGGACGCCGCCCAGCTGGGACGACGTGGTCCGAGAGCACTCGGCCCGGGTCTACCGCCTTGCTTACCGGCTCACTGGCAACAGCCACGACGCGGAGGACCTCACCCAGGAGGTCTTCGTGCGCGTCTTCCGGTCGCTGTCCAGCTACACGCCGGGGACCTTCGAAGGCTGGCTGCACCGCATTACCACCAACCTGTTCCTTGACATGGCCCGCCGCAAGCAGCGAATCCGGTTCGAGGGCCTCGGCGACGATACGGCGGCGCGTCTCGGTGACGGGGCCCGGTCGCCGGCGGATGCCTTTGATGACCGGCACCTGGACAGCGACATCCAGGCCGCGCTCAAGGCGCTCGCGCCCGAGTACCGGGCTGCGGTCATCCTCTGTGACATCGAGGGCCTGTCCTATGAGGAGATCGCCGCCGCGCTGGGGATCAAGCTGGGCACCGTCCGCAGCCGGATCCATCGTGGCAGGGCGCAGCTGCGTACGGCACTGGAGCACCGGCGCCCGCGGCACCTCGGCGAGACGCGGGTTCCGCGGCAGCGTGCCCCGGTAGCCGCCAGACTCGCACCGGGGAGTCAGGCATGAGCCATCTTGGGCATCGCCTCTCCGCCTTCATTGACGGAGAGCTCGATGACTACGAACGCGACCGGGTGCTGGTGCACCTCGCGGGGTGCGATTCGTGCCGGGAGGACGCCGTCGCGCTGCGGACCCTGAAGCGCCGGATGAATGCGCTCGGAGAGGCCGCAGCGGATTCAGCATTCACCCGCCGCCTGATGGGGCTGGCGCAGCCGAGCGGCGCAGCCGCTGCGGGCGGTCACGCCCGGTGGTCTCAGATGGTGGTGGGCTCGGTCCCGGCCCACGAGCGGGAAGTCCGGCCGTCCTGGTACGTCGCCTTCGGCGCGACAGCGGCAGTCCTGGTCGGTGTGGGCACCGCGGCCTTTCTGGCAGGCGGCAGCCGGGAACAGCCCGAGCCGCGTGTGACACCGGCCGTCGATACGTACGTGCTGCAGCACGACCTGATGACCGGCATCGCCCCTGCTGGCTCCGCCGTACTCGGAACACACCCCAGCAAGAGCCTTTCGTCGCGCGCGCCGTGAGCCATCGGGTGGTATCTGGCTGGCGGATCGTCGGCCTGGCCGCGATACTCGGCCTGCTGGGGTCGGGCGTGGCCGGGCTGGCCTTCGCGGACTCGTCCGCGGGGCCGTCGGTCATCAAGCGCCCAGGCCCGGGCGGTGGCCCGCTGCGGCTCGCCGGACCGGCGCGGACCGCGGCGAGCGATTCCGGGCTGCGACTGCTCCAGGAGGCAGCGACGGCCTGCCAGGCCACGTCGTACCGCGGTGAGCAGGTCGTGCTGTGGTGGGGAACGGGCGAGACCAGCACGTCGGTGGTCGACGTATGGCATCAGCCCGGCGAGGTGACGCTGGTGCAGGCGGCCACCGCCATGCCGGGCACGCCGGCCAGCACCCTGTCGGGCAGGTCTGCCGGCGCCGCGATCCCGGCCAGGCCAGCGCCCGATCCGGATCCGGACGGGATCCTCGGCGTCTCAGATCAGCTCCTCGTCCTGCTCCAGTCCAACTACCAGATCGCTTATGTTGGCCGCGGGTCCGCGGTGGGCCGCACGGCGCTGGTGGTCGAGGTCCGAAAGCCCGGTGGCGATGGCCTGGCCGCGCGATTCTGGCTCGACGCGGCGACAAAGCTCCCGCTGCGGCGGGAGATCTTCACCTCGGGGTCGCACATGATCAGCGAGGACTCGTTCATCAATCTTCAGGTCGGAGCCAGCGGGCTTGGCACCATGCCCGCCCCGGCCGGTGCGCCGTGGAGTGCGCGTCTGGACCCCGCCACGCTGACGGCCCTGCGCGCCAGGGGCTGGCCGCTGCCCGCCCAACTGCCAGGCAACCTGGTCCTGTTCTCCGCGAGGCAGACGTCGGCGCGTTCGGGCCGTGTGATTGATCTCTCGTATTCCGATGGGCTGGCCGTTATATCCGTCTTTGTCCAGCGTGGAGAGCTCGGCAAGCCGATGCCGGGCTGGCGGCAGATCGGGATGCGCGGGCAGACCGTCTACTCGATCGATCCCAGCGAGCGCAGCTTTGCCTGGTCTTCGGGCGGGTTTGTCTACACCGTGGTCGCCGACGCGCCTGCCGCCGTGGTCAGCCAGGTGGTGGCCGCCATGCCAAACCAGGCCCGGCCCGGATTCTGGCAGCGGATGGCCATCGGTTTCCGCCGTCTCGCCTCATGGCTCAGCCCGTTGCACTGATTAGGCCTATCGCGTCCCGCTCTGGGAAATGTATGCGTGAAGCGGCGGCCGCGCGGCAGTAGCAAACGGGGGAGGCCGCCTCGGGGGAGGCGCACCATGTCCGATGGGTCTGTGCGCGAGGGGGCGCCCGGTCCGGCTGGCCAGGCAGGCCCGCCTGGCCAGGCCGCGCCAGCGGCTGACCTGGCGGCCACGCCCAGCGTGCCTGCGCCCGCGCATCCGCCGGGTGACGTCCCCGCCCCCGCCGCGAATCCGCCTCATCTGGCGGATTCGTCATATTGGCTCGACTCCGGCGGCCCGTCCGGACCCGACGGCATCCCGCCAGAGGCGGGCCACGACGGCATACCCCAAGATCAGGGCCGATCGGGCAGCCGTCTGGCCGGATCCCGGCTACTGATCGTCATCCTGGCCGTCGCACTGGCGTCTGCCCTGGTCGGCGGGCTGATCGGCGGGGTCATCGGCTCGCGCCCCGGAACGGCAGCGGATCCGAGCTACAGCCTTGGCACCGTGCCGCCTGCGCTGGCCAACAGGCCCGCGGACTCGGTCGCCGGCATCGCCGCGCGTGTGCTGCCCAGCGTGGTGATGATCAAGGTGAACGGTGACGAGGGCACCGGCTCGGGCTTCATCATCAGCGGTGGCTACATCATCACCAACAACCACGTCGTCACGCTCGATGGCGCGGTCAGCCACTCCTCGCTGCAGGTCGTCTTCAACGGCGGGCAGACGGCTCCCGCCCGGCTCGTCGGCGCCGACCCGTATTCGGACATAGCGGTGCTGAGGCTGGCGCAGCCGGCCCGGCTTCCGGCGCTGACGCTCGGCAACTCCGCGAGCGCCGAGATCGGCGATCCTGTGGTTGCCTTCGGCTCGCCACTCGGCCTTGCCAACACCGTCACCAGCGGGATTGTCAGCGCGCTGAACCGGCCGATCCAGCCGAGCATCGGTGGTTCGGGCAATGCTCCGCAGGTCTACTACGACGCGATCCAGACCGATGCACCAATCAACCCCGGCAACTCCGGCGGACCGCTGGTAAATGCGCAGGGCCAGGTTATCGGGATGAACGCCGAGATCGACACGCTCGGGGCGGATCCGGTCAGCGGGGTCCAGGGCGGGAACATCGGCCTCGGGTTCGCGATCCCGATCAACCAGGTCCGCACCGTGGCGACGGAACTTATCAGGACCGGCCGCGCCGCGCACTCCGTGATTGGCGCACTCGTCAGCACCGAGTACGCCGGCAACGGCGCGCAGATCGCCCCGTCGCGCTCGGGCTCCGGCCCAACGGTGACGCCGGACGGCCCAGCGGCCCAGGCGGGCCTGCAGCCCGGCGATGTCATCATCCGGTTCGCCGGGCAGACCATCACCGACGCGACGACCCTCCTGGACGCGGTTCGCTCGCAGCAGCCCGGCACCCGCGTCCTGGTTACCTTTGTCCGTTCGGGCGCCGCCCACACGGCCGAGATAACCCTCGGCTCCGCCGAGTCGTTACAGATAACCGCAACGTAACGCCGGGGGAGGCGCCAGCGGGCCCGGTGCGGGCCTGGAGGCACCGGCCGGCCCGGGTGCGGGCTTCATGGCAGGGGCTCCGACGGTCTACATTGGAGGCAGCGGACCCCACCGTGAGTTCCTGACGACGCTGGAGCGCTCTCGTGTTCGACCTGTCCATCGAGAAGATCCTGGTTCTCGTTGTGCTGGGGCTGATCATCTTCGGCCCGGATCAGCTGCCGAAGATTGCTGGCCAGGCCGGAAGGGCCCTGCGTGACCTGCGCCGCATAGCGGAGAACGCAAAGGCCGACCTGCAGGAGGGCCTCGGCCCGGAGTTCCGTGACTTCGACATCACCGAACTGCACCCCAAGAACTTCGTGCGCAAGCACCTCTGGGACGAGTTCGAGGGCAACGGGCACGGAAACGCGAACGGCAACGGGAACGGGAACTCCGGGACCACGCCACAGGAAGACGCCGCGCTCTCCCCAGCGAACGGTTCCGCGTGGCTGGAGACCGGCGAGCCCCCTCCGTACGACTCCGAGGCCACCTGAGGAAGCCCGGCCAGGCCGACGGCAGGCGGGTTGCGGCCAGGCCGGCGGCGTCAGCGGTGCGGCCGAGGAACGGCCGCGTCAGGCCGGTGCGGTCATACCGGCGTGAGGCCGAGCGGGCGGCCGGCCAGGCCGCGTGACTTGCCGGCCAGGCCCTCTGCGATCTTCGTCAGCTCCTGCGCGGCGGGGGAATCCGGGCCGGCCAGCACGAGCGGCTTTCCCTCGTCCCCGGCCTGCCGCAGCCGGACGTCGATCGGTACCTGGCCAAGTACGGGAACCCGCGCGCCGACGATCCTGGTCAGCGTGTCGGCCACGGCCTCGCCGCCGCCCGAGCCGAACACGTCGACACGCTCACCGCAGTGCGGGCAGGGCAGGTACGACATGTTCTCGATCACGCCGACGACGCGCTGGTGCAGCTGGTTCGCGAGCGAGCCCGCCCGCTCCGCCACTTCGGCCGACGCGAGCTGCGGGGTGGTGACCACGATCATCTCGGAGCCGGGGATGAGCTGTCCGGCCGAGATCGCCACGTCGCCGGTGCCGGGCGGCAGGTCCATCAGCAGCACGTCAAGGTCGCCCCACCACACGTCGGCGAGGAACTGCTCGAGCAGCCGGTGCAGGATCGGCCCGCGCATGGGCAGCGGCTCGTTGCCGTGCTTCATCATGCCGGCCGAGATCGCGCGCACGCCGTTCGCTTCCGGCGGCATGATCATCTGCTCGACCTTGGTCGGGCGCCCGGTCACACCGAGCATCCGCGGCACCGAGTGGCCGTAGATGTCGGCGTCGAGCAGGCCCACCTTCTGCCCGGCGGCGGCCATGGCGGCGGCCAGGTTGACCGTCACCGACGACTTGCCCACGCCACCCTTGCCGCTGGCGATCGCGTAGACCCTGGTCAGCGAGTCCGGCTTGGCGAACGGGATGACGCGCGCCGGGGCGCCGCCCCTGAGCTTGGCCTGCAGCTCCGATCGTTGCTCCTCGCTCATCACGTCGAGCTCGACCTGCACCCGGGACACGCCGCCGAGCTTGCTCACCGCGGCGGTGACGTCCCGGGTGATCGTGCCGCGCAGCGGGCAGCCGGCCACCGTCAGCCAGACATCGACACGTACGGTCCCATCCGCGCCGATGTCTACGTTCTTGACCATGCCGAGTTCGGTGATCGGGCGGTGAATCTCCGGGTCGTCGACGCCGGCGAGCGCGTCGGTGACCTGATCTATGGTGGGCGGCGAGGACAGCGCCGACGGGGTAGCCATGCGACCCATGCTATTGAGCAGTCCCCGGCCCGTCGAAATGAATGCCGACGCAAGCGGTACGAAAAGGCCCTGGGGGTGGGGGATCCCGTGCCGTAGGGGTGGGAATCCCGCGCTGGGGTGTGGGGGTTCCCGCGGGTAGGGGTGGGGATCGCGCGCCGTCGGGGGTGACGATCCCGCGCCGGGCGGGCCAGATGGGCCGGGCACTGGGGTGGGCGGCCGGGGCGGGCAGGCGAGATGATGCCGTGCATGGCGGAGTTGCAGCAGGTTGGCCGCAGGCACCCGGCCGCGGAGCTGGTCCGGGACATCCAGCGCAACCGCACGGGGATTCCGCGGCGCACGTTCGTCGCCGAGGGCCTGTTCGAGAACAACGTGGTCCTCGAGGCCGGTGTGACCATCGAGGTGTTCCTGTGGTGCCCCGAGGCCGCGTACTCCGACGAGGCAAAGACACGCAGCACGCAGCTGGCCGCCCGGGCCCGCCGGGCATACCGGATCTCCGGGAAGACCCTCGCCTACCTGGCCGAGCGGCCGAATCCGGACGGCCTGATCTCGATCGCCCGGCTTCCCGACACCGACCCCGATGGCGTCGCGTTCGGGCCCAGTGCCCTGGTCCTGGTGATCGACGGGATCGAGATCCCCGGAAATCTCGGCACGCTGATACGGACCGCCGACGCCTGCGCCGCCGACTGCCTGGTGCTGACCAACCGCCGGACCAGGCTGACCCACCCCAAGGTGCTCCGCAGCAGCCAGGGGATGAGCATCAGGGTGCCCGAGGTCGAGTTCGAGGAGGTGCCCGGCGCCATAGCCTGGCTGGGCCATCACGGCTTCACCGTGTTCCTGGCCGACACCGACGACAGCGAGAACTACCGCGCCTGCAGCTACACCGGGCGTACAGCACTCGTCGTGGGCAGCGAGCGGTACGGGATCTCGCCCCCATGGCGGGCGGCCGGCTTCCGCCGGGTCGGGATTCCTATGCTGGGCTCCGCGGACTCGCTCAACGTCGCGGTATCCGCGGCGGTGCTGCTGTACGAGGCGAGGGCGCAGATGAACGGATGGGGAGGCGGATGACCCGGCCAAGGCGGTCCTGCATCTCGGTGCCCGGCAGCAGCCAGAGGTTTCTGGACAAGGCCATGGGCCTGAACGCTGACCAGGTACTGCTCGACCTGGAAGACTCGGTCGCGCCGGATGCGAAAGACGAGGCGCGTGCCAACGTGGCTGCCGCGCTGCAGACCGCGGACTGGGGCGGCAAGGTCCGGTCCGTGCGCGTGAACGGCGCCACCACCCGGTGGGCCTACCGGGACGTGGCCGACGTCGTCGAGCGCGCCGGGCAGCACCTGGACACGATCATCCTGCCCAAGGTGAGCCGCCCCGACCACGTCGCCTGGCTGGACCTGCTGCTCGGCCAGGTGGAGCAGGCGGCTGGCCTGCCGGCCGGCACCATCGGGATCGAGGCCCAGATCGAGGATGCGGCGGGGCTGGCTTGGGTGGAGCAGATCGCCGGGTGCTCGCCCCGGCTCGAGGCGCTGGTGTTCGGGCCCGCCGACTTCATGGCCAGCCTGGGCATGCGGTCGCTGGAGATCGGCGCCCAGCCGGCCGGGTACGCGGGCGGCGACGCGTTCCACTACCCGCACCTGCGGATTCTGGTGGCCGCGCGGGCGCACGGGCTGCAGGCGATCGACGGCCCGTTCGCCGCGATCGGCGACGCCGACGGCCTGCGCCGGTCCGCCACGTCGGCGGCGGCGCTCGGGTACGACGGCAAGTGGGTGATCCACCCGGGCCAGATCGAGATCACCAGCGAGGCGTTCTCGCCCGCCCAGTCCGAGTACGACCGCGCCGAGCTGATCCTCGAGGCGTACGAGTACTACACGTCCGTGCGCAGGCGCGGCGCGGTCTCGCTGGACGGCGAGATGATCGACGAGGCCTCGCGCAAGCTGGCCCTGACCGCCGCGGCGCGGGGCCGCGCCGCGGGGCTGGAACGGACCTCGAGGTTCGAGCCGCCGGACTAGCCTTGGACTAGGCCAGCGGAGCTATCAGCGGGCGGGTGTAGGGGTCGCCGTTGCGGCGGCTGCCGCCCTCGCCGCCCACGGCCCAGCAACCGCTGCCGCAGGCCAGGTCGCTGAGGTACCCGCTGTGGCGTACCGCAGGAACGCTCACGGGGACCCAGTCGTTTCCCTGCCAGCGCAGCGCCAGCGGGTGGTACGTGCGCGTCATGCCGAGCAGCCAGCACCCCTTGCCGCCGGAACAGGTCAGGCCGACGGGGTAGCTCAGCGTGGCGGAGCTGACCGGCGTCCAGGTGCTGCCGTTCCAGACGTCGGTGAGCAGCGTGGTTCCGTCGTAGGCCGCCAGGCACATGGCCGGCCCGGTGCAGCCGAACAGCGAGGGGACCGTACTGCCCGCCCGCCCTGCGCCGCCGGCGGGCGGGGCAGGCGGGGTAACCGCGGCCCACCGGCCCGCGGCGTACGCGGCCGCGGCGG
>JASHQP010000375.1 GCA_030039095.1 Streptosporangiaceae bacterium | reverse complement strand
GCACCGATCCAGCCGGCGCCGACGATCGCCAGCCGCAGCCCCGGGCGCAACAGCGCCCGCAGCGCCAGCGCATCGTCCAGCGTCCGCAGGAACCGCTGGCTGCCCGTGCCGGGCAGCTTCACCGGCGTGGCCCCGGTCGCCAGCACCAGGCGGTCGTACCGGTGCTCGGCCGGGCCTGCCCGCAGCACGCCGTCGTCCAGGCCGGTCGCCGCCTGGCCGAGGCACAGCTCCACGTCGAGCGAGAGCAGGTCGTCACGCAGCGTCGTGTCGTCCACCTCGCCGGCCATCAGCCGCTTGGACAGGGGCGGGCGGTCGTACGGCGGCCGTGCCTCGGCGCCCACCAGCGTCACCGCACCCGCGTATCCCGCGGCCCTGAGCTCCTCGGCGGTGCGCAGGCCGGCCAGCCCTCCGCCCGCCACCACGATCCGCTCCGGGCTGGCCGAGCTCATGTGCCACCTCGCATCGCCGGGCCGTTTGCCTGCCCAGGCAGGCTACTATGACCACGTACTGCGACAGCACCGTCACCAGCAGCCATCGACCGCCCGATGCGCCGCCGTTAGCCACGCACAGACGCGTATCGGCCCTTACACTGCTCCCGATGGACACCACGCTCTCCCGCCTCCACGCCGGGCAGCTGCTCGACGGCAGGTACCGGGTGGGTTCCTGGATCGCCCGCGGCGGCATGGCAACGGTCTACCTGGGCACCGATACCAAGCTGGACCGCACGGTCGCGCTGAAGGTTGCTCACGCGGAACTGGCCCACGACCCGGACTTCGTCCGCCGGTTCACTGGCGAGGCGCGGTCGGTGGCGCGGCTGTCCAGCCCGAACGTCGTCGGCGTCTACGACCAGGGCAGCCACGCCGGGCTGCCGTACCTGGTCATGGAGTACGTGCCCGGGCAGACGCTGCGCGAGCTGATGCGCGCCCGCGGCAGGCTCGAGCCGCGCGAGGCGCTCGACGTCATCAGCGGGGTGCTGGCCGGCCTGGCCGCCGCGCACGAGTCGGGCATCGTGCACCGCGACGTCAAGCCGGAGAACGTCCTGCTCGGCGCAGGAAACGTCATCAAGGTCGCCGACTTCGGACTGGCCAGGGCTGCGTCGCGGGCCAGCCACACGCAGACCGGCATGCTCATCGGGACCGCCGCGTACCTCGCGCCCGAGCAGGTGGCGCGCAGCGTCTCCGACTCCCGCACTGACGTGTACGCGGCCGGGGTGATGCTGTTCGAGATGCTCACCGGCGTGCAGCCGCACACCGGCGAGACCCCGCTCGCCGTGGCCCACAAACACGTCAGCGACGTGGTGCCGCCCCCATCCAGCGTGGTGCCCGGCCTGCCGCCGTCGCTGGACGCGCTCGTGGCCCTGGCCACGAACCGGGATCCGGACCTGCGCCCCGGCGACGCCGGCCAGTTCCTCCAGGCGATTTCCGACGCCCGCGGCGGGCTGCCGGTCGCCGGTCCCGCCGACCCGCTGCCCGGTCAGCTGCTGCCGGCCCAGCAGGCCAGGATCAGCGGCCCCGTGCCATCGGTGGACCCGGCCGGGTTCCCGTGGTTCGACGAAGACAACCCGGCCGGCGAGTACGGCCAGCCGCCGGGCAGCGGATACGGCCAGGCGCCCGGCAGCGAATATGGCCAGGCGCCCGGCAGCGGTTTCGGCCCGATGCCGATGACGGGGGAAGGGGAGGTGGGCGGGGAGTACAGCCCCGTGCCCGGCCCTCCGGCGAACGCCAACCACACGCTGGTCGTCCCGGCTGGCCCGGTGGGTTACGAGGGAGTGCCCTACGGCGGCCTGCCCTACGGCGGC
Organism: Streptosporangiaceae bacterium; assembly: GCA_030039095.1. Next base: position 1,734 of record JASHQP010000375.1, on the reverse strand, counting down.
CTGCCCTACGCCGACGGCGACGGGCCCGCCTACCCGGCGCGGCGGGCGCGCAGGTTCCGCGGCGAGCCAACCCTGCAGCGCTGGCTGTTCAGCCGCAGGTTCGTGTACCTGAGCCTGGGTATCGCCGCGGCGCTGATCATCGGCCTCATCGCCTGGTGGGTCACTGACGGCCAGTTCGTCACCGTGCCCCAGGTCGCCGGGATGGCGGTCGGCACCGCACGGTCCGAGCTGCAGAACCTCGGCTTCACCGTGAAGGTCGGCCAGGGCGTGCACAGCAACACGGTCGCCAAGGGCGACGTCGCCGCGACGGACCCCGGGACGGGCACCAGCGCCAAGCGCGGCACCACGGTGACGCTCATCGAGTCCACCGGGCCGGTCATGATCAGCGTCCCTCAGGTGACCGGGCTGACCGAGGCCGCCGCCCAGGCCGAGCTGAAAAAGGCGGGCTTGACCCCGGGATCGGTGACCACCGCCGCGTCGGACACCATTCCGGTCGGCGTCGTGATCAGCACCAACCCGGTGGCCGGCACGTCCTGGCCGCAGGCCAAGCCGGTCGGCATCACGGTCAGCGCCGGCCCGCCGCTGCCGAACTTCGTCGGCCAGCAGTTCTCTACCGCACAGGCCGAGGCGCAGACCGGCGGGTACCAGCTGCAGCAGCAGACGGTGTCGAACAGCGCGGCGCAGGGGACGATCGTCGGCCAGTCCCCGGCGGCGGGCAGCCCGATCACCAAGGGCGAGGTCGTGACCGTGCAGGTCTCCAACGGGCCGCCCGAGGTCGCCATCCCGAACGTGGTGGGCATGAGCGTGGGCGCGGCGACTCAGGAACTGCAGCAAGCGGGCTTCCAGGTCAGCGTCACCCCGGGCGTGTTCGGCGGCGGTGGTGGCGGTGCCACCGTGGCCAGCGAGTCCCCCACCGGGCAGGCACCCAAGGGCAGCACGATCACCCTCACGACGGGGTTCAACTTCCCCTAGAGGGCACGCCCGCCGTCCGGCGCGCAGCACGGTCCGGCGCGCAGGTCTTACAGCGGCGGCCCGTCGCCGGGCAGTTCCTGGTAGGAGTACCGCTGCTCGTGCCACGGGTCCGCACCGTTGTGGTAGCCGCGCTCCTCCCAGAATCCCCGGCGGTCGCAGGTCAGGTACTCGATCGCGCGGAGCCACTTCACGCTCTTCCACCCGTAGCGGGACGGGACCACGAGCCGCACCGGGAAGCCGTGCTCGGGGGCGAGCTCGGCGCCGTCGCGGTGCGTGGCGAGCAGGGTGTCGTCGGCGGCGAAGTCGGCGATCGCCAGGTTCGCGCTGTAGCCGAAGTCGGCCCAGACCATGACGTGCGTCACGGCGTCGGCGGGAGGTGCGGCCCGCAGCAGTTCGGCGGCGGCGATGCCCTCCCAGGCGACGTTCGGGATCGTGAACTTGGTAACGCAGTGGAAGTCGGCGACGACCCGGCAGCGCGGCAGGGCGCCGATCTCGTCCCAGCTCCACCGGTGCTCCTGCCCCGACGCGGTGGCGCCGGACACACGCAGGTCCCAGGTATCGGGATGGAACGTGGGAACCGGGCCGTAGTGCAGCACCGGCCACGACTTCGGAACGTACTGACCGGGCGGAAGCGCGTGCCCGGGCGCGGTCTCCTGCGCCTGCCGCGCCGCGGTCTCCTGCGCGGCGGTCTCCTGTGCCTGCCGCGCCGCGGTCTCCTGCGCGGCGGTCTCCTGTGCCTGCCGCGCCGCGGTCTCCTGCGCG
>JASHQP010000374.1 GCA_030039095.1 Streptosporangiaceae bacterium | reverse complement strand
TGGAGGTGCGCCGGTATGAGCTGCCGAACCTGCACGCGCTGAACTTCGTCGTGGTCGGCCTGCTCGGTCTCGGCGTGGCCGCCTCGACGCGGCCCGACCCGCAGGCCAAGGGCCTCGGCGAGTACCTGCGATCCCGGTATGCCGACATCCCGGTCCGGCTGCTGCCGCCTACGTGATCCCCCGCACGGTGACCCGGGCCAGGTGGCGGACGTATTCTGCGGCGTCAACCGGGGCAGCGCACCACGCCTCAGCCGGGGCAGCGCACCGTGCCTCAGCCGGCACCGCATGAAGATACGGTGACCCCATGAAGGCTCTCGACATCGACGGCGCGTGGCTGTTCACCCCGCAGATCCACGGCGACCGGCGGGGCAGCTTCCTGGAGTGGTTCCGGGACGCCGAATTCAGCGCCGATGTCGGCCACCGCCTGGACCTGGCCCAGGCCAACTGCTCGGTGTCACGGCGCGGAGTCGTCCGCGGGATTCACTTCTCCCACGTCCCGCCGGGCCAGGCGAAGTACGTCACGTGCGCCAGCGGCGCGATCATCGACGTGGCCGTCGACCTGCGGGTCGGCTCCCCCGGCTTCGGCCGCTGGCAGGCGGTACGGCTCGACGACGAGAGCAGGAGCGCGCTCTACCTCGGCGAGGGCCTGGGGCACGCCTTCGTCGCGCTGAGCGACCAGGCCACGGTGCTGTACCTGTGCTCCACCCCGTACGCACCGTCCCGCGAGCACGGCGTGCATCCCCTGGACCCCGAGATCGGCATCGTCTGGCCGGACGAGCTGGACCCGGTCCTGTCCGACAAGGACGCCGCCGCCCCCTCACTGGCCGAGGCGCAGTCCGCCGGCCTGCTCCCCGACTACGCGGCCTGCACGGCCTACGTCGCGAAGCTCCGCGCCACCCCCTGAACTTCGTTCCATGATCTGGGTGGCAAATGCGCCTCGGCAGTTAACCGATTCCCGGCAGGTAGCGTCCAAGACGGCGGGCGATGGTCTCGGCGACGGCGTCATATTCACCACCGTGTGCGACGGCCCTGGCGGGGGCTACTTCGAATGCAGCCCGGCTGAGGGTGGTTGCGTCTGTACCGATCACTAGGCCTACGTGTATCGGTGCGGGCCGTCCGTCTGCTCCAGGCTGGCTGTCAATGTCAAAGACGTAGATCCAGTCACTTGGGTGTGAGGCTTGGTCGTCCAGGAGTCGCCAGGTGCCGTCTGGCAGTTCGCGTAGTTCTGGTGCACCGAGGAAGGGCTGCCACGAGTCCCATACTGGCTGCGGGAGGGCGAGCGCGCACCCGACTGATGTCTCTCGTTTGGTTACCTGGAACTTGAAGGCAATCTGGTAGCAGGCCGTCATCTAGGGCCCGGTAGGGGCATACGAGCCAGTCTTGCCGTGGGCCGTTGCTGCTGGCGCTGATAGTGCAGACTCCGCGTGAATTCGGGGCTTTCACGCAGAGCGTGCTCTGTTTCAGAGTCTGGGTCAGGAAGGGGCAGCGTCCCGATCGCTGGTCGTCGATTGACATGTCTCCGTAGGAGACAGAGGGGAAGATTCGATGCCCGAACCATTCGGCGATGTGGGGCCGTGACGCCACGCGGGCAGGCAGCGAGGTTCGCTGCGTCCGCCGGTCGGGACTCAAGCCCAGCCCTTCTGCTCGCCGTCAGCCTCGGATAGTCCCAGCAGGCTGGGAGCCAGTTCCCCATATGTACCAAGAAACGCAACTGGGCGGCGGCGGAACGGCGCGGAGAGTCTTTCACCAAGATGGCCGTCGAGGCAGCGGCGGATTTCCGCGGCGATGGCTTCGGCGAGTTGCGTCGGCACGGCGTTGCCTACCTGCTCGTACTGGCTGGTCCGGTCTCCGTGGAATATGAAGCTATCTGGGAAGCCTTGCAGCCGGGCTGCCTCGCGGATCGTTATGGTGCGGTCTTGCTCGGGGTGTGTGTACTCGCCTGACTTGGGGTCGCGGAAGCGGGTGATTACCGCGCGGGGCACTCCGTCCCATGTCATCCGGCGGTAGCGGCGGGTGTGGTCCTTGCGGAGCGCCCGTTGCATGCCTGAGGGCAGCAAGTCGTGGGGCAGATCCCGCCAGTCCTGCCCGGGCTTGATATGTGCCAGCCTGGCGAGGTTAGCTGCCGAGAGCCTGGCTGCATAGTGGCTGGATAGCTCGCCGTTCAAGCCCGCGCGCATCGTCTCTTGGTATGGGCCGATGGGTGGACCGACATAGTGGGTTACTTCCTCACCCGCTTCTACTGGCGGCAGGTCGCGGATGGCTTCGGCGGTGGTGACAAACCCCTCTAGCTGCCACTGCGGGATGGTGCAGTTGGGCAGGAGGTCCCCGATCTTGCCTGTTCCTGCGGTGGGGTGCGGGAAGCCGTAGCCGGCGGGGATACCCAGGTCTTTGCGCCAGCCGATGATGATCAGCCGCCAGCGCATCTGCGGTGCGCCGTACTGGGCGGCGAGCAGTTCGGCGCAGGCCGCTTCGTAACCTGCGGCGCTTAGCCCTTCGAGGATGGCGCGCAGGTAGGCGCCGTTGCCGAGTGTGACGAGGCCGGGCACGTTCTCGATGACAACGCACTGGGGCTGTAGTTCGGAGGCCAGGCGGAGCACTTCTCTGAACAGGTTGTTCCGCTTATCCCAGACGACGCGTGACCCGATCATGGAGAAGCCCTGGCAGGGCGGGCCCGCGAACAAGAGGTCGAGCTGGCCGGGCGAGATGTCAGCAGCGCTGGCCAGCTTGTCCGAATCGGTGGAGCGAAGGTCATCGGAGATGAAAACACCGGGCAGGTTTGTCTGGTGGGTCAGGCTGCAAGCAGGTTCGATGTCTGCGGCGAGGCGGAGGTCCCACCCTGCCCGAACGAGCCCAAGTGATGCGCCGCCGGCCCCGCAGAACAGGTCGACCGCGGTTAGGCTCATGGGCTCAGCTTGCCATCTGCGGCTGACATCCAGTCGGATCTTCGCATCGCCGCGATGCGTGTCATAGGAGATCAGACGGGACGAGCGGTGCTGGTGCTATGGCCTGCTGTGTTGATCTTTTCCGCTTTGCCACAACCCCCCTGCGCTCATTTGCCACCACGATCATGGAAATCAGGTGCCGGTGAGGGCGGGGAAGGCGCGGCGCAGCGAGAGGCGCCAGTCGCCGATCGGCTCGAGGCCGACGGCGCCCCAGGCGTCGTGGCCGAGCACGCTGTAGGCCGGCCGTGGCGCCGGGCGCGGGAACGCGCCGGTTGTGGTGGCGTGCACCCGGTCCGGGTCGGCGCCCAGCAGCAGGAACACCTCGCGCGCCAGCTCGAACCAGGTCGCCACGCCCGAGCTCGTCGCGTGGTAGATGCCCGCCGGCGCCCCCGACCCGACCAGCGCGATCACCTGCCGCGCGACGTCGGCCGTCCACGTGGGCTGGCCGCGCTGGTCGGCCACGACATTCACCGCGGGCCGCTCGCTCTCCAGCCTGATCATCGTGGCGACGAAGCTGGGCCCGTGCGCCCCGTAGAGCCAGGCCGTCCGCACCACGGTGCCGGCCTGGGGCAGCAGCTTTCGCACGGCCTGCTCACCGGCGAGCTTGGTGCGCCCGTAGGCGGTTCTCGGGCCGGGCACGTCGTCCTCCGAGTACGGCGTGGCCGCATCCCCGGCGAACACGTAGTCGGTGGACAGGTGCACCAGGCGGCAGCCCGGTGCGGCGTTTCCCGCCGCGATCGCCGCCGCCACGGTCGCCACCCCGGCGCCGTTGACAGCGAGCGCCTCGTCCTCGTGCGCCTCCGCGTCGTCGACCCCGGTCCAGGCCGCGCAGTTCACGACCACGCCGGGACGGCAGTCCGCGAGCGCCGCCGCGACCGTCGCCTCGTCGGTAACGTCGAGTTCCTTGCGGGACAGCCCGATCACGTCCTCGCCGCCGCTTGCCAGCGCGGCGACGAGATCACACCCCAGCATCCCGCCGGAACCGGTGACCAGCCACCGCCGCCGACCCCCGCCCAGCCCCCCTGCCCCGTTCACTGCGGGCGCTGCTTCAGCGGCTCCCACCAGGCGCGGTTGCCGGCGTACCAGCCGACGGTGGCCCGCAGGCCCTCGCCGAACGGGATGCGCGGCGCGTAGCCCATGCCGCGCAGCACCGAGTCGTCCAGCGAGTACCGGCGGTCGTGGCCCTTGCGGTCCTCGACCGGCGTCACCATGTCCCAGCCCGCTCCGCAGATCTCCAGCAGCTCGCGGGTCAGCTCGGTGTTGTTGAGCTCGACGTCGCCGTTGATGTGGTAGACGAACCCGGGCTTGCCCTGCTCGACAACCAGCTGGATGCCCCGGCAGTGGTCGTCGGCGTGGATCCAGCCGCGGACGTTCTGCCCGTCCCCGTACAGCGGGACCTTCTTGCCGTCCAGCAGGTTCGTGGTGAACAGCGGGATGAGCTTCTCCGGGAACTGGTAGGGGCCGTAGTTGTTGCAGCACCGCGTGATCGAGACGTCGAGCCCGTGGGTCCGGGCGTACGCCCGCGCGATGAGGTCGCCGCCGGCCTTCGCCGCCGCGTACGGCGAGTTCGGCTCGAGCCGCGCGTCCTCCGCCCACGACCCGGTCGCCACGCTGCCGTACACCTCGTCCGTGGACACCTGGACGACCCGCGGGACCCCCGCGTCCAGGCACGCCTGCAGCAGCATCTGGGTGCCCACGACGTTCGTGGTGACGAAGTCGGCCGCGCCCGTGATCGACCGGTCGACGTGCGTCTCCGCGGCGAAGTTGACCGCGATGTCGTGCCCCGGCACCACGTCGGCGAGCAGCGCCCCGTCACAGATGTCCCCGCGGACGAAGGTCAGCCCGGGGCTATCCGTTACGGCCTGGAGATTGGCGAGGTTTCCGGCATAGGTCAGCTTGTCCAGGACCGTGACCTGCGCATCGCCGAAACCGGGATAGCCGCCGGACAGCAGCGTGCGGACGTAGTGCGAGCCGATGAAGCCGGCGCCGCCTGTGACGAGGATTCTCACGACGATATCTGCACCTTGCTGTGGTCTCCGAGAACCAGCCGGTGTGCCTTGGGGACCCTCGGCGCCGGCGTTACCTCCACGTCGTGGCCGATGAGCGACGCCTCTATGCGCCGGACACCCTTGATGGACGCGCCACGCAGCACGATGGAGTACTCGATCTCGCTGTCGATGATCTCGCAGTCGCGCTCCACCGAGGTGAACGGGCCGATGTAGGAGCCGGACACCCGCGTTCCGGCGCCGATGACGACAGGCCCGACGATGCGGCACCCGCTGATCTGCGCGCCGCTGCCGATCGCGACCCGGCCGATCAGCTCGGTCCCGGCGTCGACCTCACCGCCGCACTCCGGTTCCAGCCCTTCCAGCACCATCCGGTTGACCTCGAGCATGTCGGCGACGTTCCCGGTGTCCTTCCAGTAGCCGGTGATCGTCGTCGACCGCACCTTCCGGCCGTGGTCGATCAGCCACTGGATGGCCTCGGTGATCTCCAGCTCACCCCGCCACGACGGCTCGAGCTGCGCCACCGCCTCGTGCACCGCCGGGGTGAAGATGTAGACGCCGACCAGCGCGAGGTCGCTCTTGGGCTCGCGGGGCTTCTCCTCGAGCGCGACGACCTCGCCGGCGCTGTCGAGCTCGGCGACGCCGAACTGGCGCGGGTCCGGCACGCTGGTCAGCATGATCTGCGCGTCGGGGCGGCCGGACCGGAACTCGTCGACCAGCCCGGCGATCCCGCCGACGATGAAGTTGTCCCCCAGGTACATGACGAAGTCGTCATCGCCGAGGTAGTCACGCGCGATCAGAACCGCGTGCGCAAGGCCCCGCGGTGCGTCCTGCCGGAGGTAAGCGACGTCAAGCCCGAACGCGCCGCCGCCGCCGACTGCGTCGCGGATCGCCGGTTCGGTCTCCCCCACCACGATCCCGACGTCGGTGATACCCGCATCCCTGAGCGCCTCGAGGCCGTAGAACAGAACCGGCTTGTTGGCCACCGGAACCAGCTGCTTTGCCGACGTGTGCGTGATCGGGCGCAGCCTGCTGCCCGACCCGCCGGACAGGACCAGGGCCTTCACGGAGCCGTCTCCCTCCCGGGACGGTGAGGCGCACGCACGAGCGCGGCCGCGGCTCCCGCGGTGATCAGATCGCCGGCGGTCATCAGCACCCGGGACACCAGCGCCACCGCGGTCGCCTTGCCCACGCCGAGCATCGGGCCGAGCGTCGCGATCAGCAGCGCGTCCCTGATGCCGGCTCCGGCGGGGACGAACACGACGACGAAGCCCACGCACCAGGCGAACGCGAACCCACCGATCGAGAGCAGGGCGGCCCGCCCGTCCGGCGCGCCAAGCTTGATTGCCAGCAGCCAGATCTGCAGCCCGAAGCAGACCCAGGAAACGAGCGCCCATGACAGTGCGGCGACGACCGCGCGCCCGGCCAGCGGCTGCTCGAGGGGCGGCCGCCTGGCCAGCCGCAGCAGCCAGCCCAGGATCCGGTTGAGCACCTGCGGGAGGAGGCAGACGAGCAGGACCGGAGCGACCAGGAACACCCACCGGTAAGGTCGCGCGCCCGGCGCGAACGGCAGCGTCACCAGCGCCGCGAGCAGCCCGGCCAGCAGGCAGAACAGCATCGTCAGCACCGAGGCGCTCGCCGAGCGGTGCCGCGGCACGTGATGCTCGGTGCCCAGCTCCATCTGCGCGAGAACTGGCCAGATCGAGCCGGGGAGGTACTTGCCGAGCTGGCCGAGGAAAAAGACCCGGGCGGCCGGCCGGGCTCCCAGCGGGGAACCGAGTGCGGCCAGCAGCACCCGCCACACCTGCATGGTCCCGACCAGGGCCAGCACGACCGCGACCAGGGCACCGGCGACCGCCAGGAACCCCAGGCTGGCCAGCCCGGCCCGCACCTGTGTCCAGTGGGCGGCGACCCAGTACGCACCGAGGGCGACCGCGGCCGCCACGAACCCCCAGCGCACGGCCTTGCTGTTGACCACGCGGGCCAGCCGGGCCAGCCAGGCGCGGCCCCGGCTCGGCGGCCGGCTGCCCTGCCCGGGCCCGTCGGCCC
>JASHQP010000373.1 GCA_030039095.1 Streptosporangiaceae bacterium | reverse complement strand
CGAGGCCGACTGCGGCGATCAGCGGGGCCGTCAGCTTCCCGGCCGACGCGATCCTGGTGACTTCCTCTGCCTTGCCGGTGGCGCCCAGCGAGCCGAGCGTCTGCGCGAGATTGCCGCCGAGCGCGGCGTCCACGTCCTCGGCGCCCGGCGCTGGCACCGGCCCGCCGGGTCCCTGGGCCACGCCGACGACGATCACGTCGGCCGGGGCGTCGCGGGCGGATTCCTGGCTGGTGCGCAACGTCGCTGTCACGTACCCGAGCCTAGTGCCTGCGTGGCCGGGGCGATCGCCGGCCGCTGAGCCTAGCCGGGGAAGCTGCTGAGCCTAGCCGGGGAGGACGTGGCACCCGCCGGGCTCGAGCCGGAGACCGACCGGCTCCCCGCGTGCCGCACGCGTCTGCGCGAACACCCCGGTCAACTGGTCTGGCGCCGGCGGTGAAGCGGAATAACGGCTGTTGCGCAGTAAAAATGACGATCGTTAGACTGAACGTCTTACAGGCGACGATCAGGAGGTGCGGTGGGAACCGGGGCTGCGCTGTTCATCGCCGTCTTCCTTGCCTGTGTGGTCGAGGCGGTCGAGGCGACCACGATCGTGCTGGCGGCCGGCACCGCCAGGGACTGGCGGTCGGCGACCAGCGGCATGGCCGGAGCGCTGGCCGTGCTGGTGATCGTCGTGGCGGCACTCGGCCCGGCAGTGTCCGACGTGCCGCTGCGCGGCCTGAGGCTGTTCGTCGGCGCGCTGCTGCTGGTGTTCGGCCTGCAGTGGCTGCGCAAGGCGATCCTGCGGGCGAGCGGCCACAAGGCGCTGCACGACGAGGGCAGGATCTTCGCCGAGCAGCTGGCCACGGCCGCGGCGAAGCCCCGCAAGGGGCGCGCGGCGGCGCGGCTGGTGCCGGACGCCTACGGGTTCACGCTGTCGTTCAAGGGCGTGCTGCTGGAGGGGCTCGAGGTCGTGTTCATCGTGCTGACGTTCGGCGCCAACCAGCATGACGTCGGGCTGGCGGCGGTGGCGGCGGCCTGCGCGGTGGTGCTGGTCGCCGGCGCGGGCCTGGCCATCAGGTCTCCGCTGCAGCGGGTGCCCGAGAACACGATGAAGTTCGTGGTCGGGATCATGCTGACCGCGTTCGGCACGTTCTGGGGGGCCGAGGGCGCCGGAGCGCGCTGGCCGGGCTCGGACGCGGCGCTGCTCGTGCTGATCCCGGCCATCGCGGTGTTCGCGCTGGCGCTGGTGGGCCTGCTGCGCGGGAACCCGGTGCCAGCGGTGGAGCGGAACTGACATGGGCGCGCGCATCCGGGCCTTCGCCGCCTTCTGGTACGACTTCGTGATCGGCGACGACTGGCTGGTCGCGGCCGGAGTCGTGGTCAGCCTGGCCATCACGTACGCGCTCAGCCGGACCGCGGTTCCCGCGTGGTGGCTGGTGCCGCTGTCCCTGGTGCTGCTGCTCCCGGTCAGCCTGTGGCGGGCGAAGCGGCGGGGCGGCCAGGCCTGCCGGCACCCCGCTGCCGGCTCCTCGTTTCGTCGCCTGCCGGCTTTCCGCCTCGTCGGCTACCGGCTTTCCGCCTCCTCGGCTACCGGCTTTCCGCCTCGTCCGCGTACACCCGCGCCGCGTAGGCCTCGAGGGACTGCTCGCAGTCCTCGATCCCCTTTTCTGCTGCCTGCCGCCCCGAGGCGCCGAAGGCGTCGCGCTGGCGCACCCGTTCCAGCCAGTTCTTCAGCTTGACGAGGTCGACCTCATTCTCCTCGAGCTCGGCGTACGTGAAGTGGTTCTCGTCGTACTCCTTCTTCACCTGCCCGAGGAAGTCGTGGCACTTGTCCACGATCTCCTCGTACTCGTCGTCGCGGGCCGCCTGGAACTGGGCGCGGACCTCCTGCTCCCCGGCGAGCACGGCGCACGACAGCAGCGCCGCGGTCCCCGACATGTCGAGGATCTCGCTCCTGAGCTTGCGCAGCGCCCGCTCGGCCGCGACGCTGGCCGGCAGCGCGGCCGCGGAGTTCTGCAGGTAGATCGCGCCGAGGCTCTTGAGCCTGCGCCACACCGTCGAGCGGAGCCTGGTCGGCTCCGACGGTACCCGGTAGATCAGCAGCAGCCAGCCGGTGCCGCCCCCGGCGTCGTTGTCGCCCACGCGGCCCATTGTGCTGTGGCCGTGGAAGGCGCCGGTAAGCGGGCCTGCGAACCGAACTTGCCGATGCGGTCCATCAGGTCGTTCTCGGAGCGGATCTCTTCGTGGGTGGGCGACAGCGCGATCGCGGCGATCGAGATGAACGAGATCACGCTGATCCCGAGGACCAGCGGCAGCAGGAAGCTCTCCGCCGTGGCACCGCCCGAGCCGCCCATGACCATGCCGGCCGGCCCGGGAGCCGGGTACATCCGCATCGCGGCCATGCCCATGTAGTGCATGCCGCTGACGGCGACGCCCATGACCATCGCGGCGCCTGCCGTGTGCCAGACGCCGCTCAGCCGCAGCGCCGCCCACAGCGCGGCGGTCGCCGCGACGACGGCGATCACCACCGACACGGCGAACAGCCCGGCGTCGTAGGTGATCCGGCCTGGCATCCGCATCGCGGCCATGCCCATGTAGTGCATGCTCGCCACGCCGAGCCCGGTGATCAGGCCGGCCAGCATCAGCGGGCGGTACCCGTCTCCGCCGAACCCGACGATCAGCAGGCCGACGCACACGATCGCGACCGCGATGAACATGCTCAGGACCGTGATCGGCACGTTGTAGTGAATGGTCTGGCCGGGGATCGTGAACCCGAGCATGGCGATGAAGTGCATCACCCAGATCCCGGTGGTCCCGATCGACACCCCGGCAAACAGCAGCCAGCGCACGCGCGGCCAGCCCTGGTAAGCCATGGCGCGGGTGGTGCACCGCAGGCCGAGGAACGCGCCCATGCAGGACATCAGGTAGCCGAGAACGGGCGTCAGCAGCCCATACGAGAAATTATGAACAGTTAGCAAAGAAACCCGCCCTCGTCTGCAAATGAGATCGATTGCAAAGATATCGCGGCACTGCCCTGCAGGTCAGCGCGGCTCGGGAGGTTCGCGGAACGCGGCGACGCTCCAGGGTGCGTCGTCATAGTCCTGCGGGATCACGGTTTCCACCTCGAGCGGGAGCTCGCTGCGCCTGCGGATGTGGTCCAGCAGTGCCGCGTCGTAACGGATGGCGTCCTCGGTCGGCGCCAGTGCGACAGCCGCCAGGGCCAGGAACGCGGCGATGCTGGCGCCGAGCACGACCGGGAGCACGTAGCTGGCGGCCGTCGCGCCGCCGCCCGCACCGATGACCATGCCGGTCGCGGCGCCGGCCGGGGAGATCCTGACGGCCGCCATCGCGGTGTAGTGCACGGCGCTCACCGCGATGCCGAGCAGCAGCGAGACCGCCACGGTGGCCCAGATCCGGCGCAGCCGGGCCGCGGACCACAAGATCGCGGTCGCCGCGACGATCGCTATCGCGATCGACACGATGAACAGCACCGGGTCGTATCCGAGCGCTCCCGGCATCCGCATCGCCGCGAGACCGAGGTACTGGGTCAGCGCCAGGCCGGCGCCGGCGATCAGCCCGCCGGCGACCAGCGGTCCCGACTCCTCGCCGCTGAACCCGACGATCAGCAGGCCCGCGGTGACGGTCGCGGTGGCGACCAGCAGGCCGAGGATCGTGACCGGCACGCTGTACCGGGTGGTCTCGCCGGCGACGGAGAAGCCGACAAGGCCGGCGAAGCTCATCGCCCAGATGCCGACGCTGCCCATGATGAGCCCGGCAAGAGCCAGCCAGCGGCCGCGCGACGCCCCGTGGCAGGCGCGGGCCCGGGTGACGGCCCGCAGGCCCAGCAGTACGCCGACGATGGCCGCGACGTAGCTGAGCGCCGGGGTCGCCAGGCCGTAGGTGAAATCGTGCAGATGTAACACGGTGTGATCACTCCCCACCGGAACGTGTTCGGATCCGAGATTACTGGCTGAACGGGTTTGCTGTATGCAATTCGCAGAATGCGGACAGTCCCTTAACCTCTAGAGGACCGGCGCGCGCGGCAGGGGGCATGATGAGCGGTGACCCGGGAGAAACATGATGAGCGGTGACCCGGGAGGAAGTGGCCAATGATCGGAACCTTGCGCGCGGTGGCGCTCGACACCTCCGACGTCCGGCGGCTCGCCGCGTTCTACGCCGCCCTCGGCGGGTGGTCCGAGCCGGACGGCGACGACGAATGGATGACGGTGGATACCGGCGACGGATGGCGCATCGCCGCCCAGCTCAGCCCCGATCACGTGGCGCCGCGGTGGCCGGATCCGGCGTTCCCGCAGCAGGCGCACCTCGACCTGCGCGTGCCGGACCTCGACGCCGGCGAGGCGAAGGCGGTCGAGCTGGGCGCCGGGCTGCTGGCCAAGAGCGATACCGCCCGCACGCTGGCCGACCCGGCCGGGCACCCGTTCGATCTGTGCCTGTTCCCTGGGAAGGCCGAGACCACGGTCATGGGCGTGATGCTCGACTGCCCGGACGCCAGGGAGCTGAGCGCGTTCTACGCGAGCCTCCTCGGCAAGCCCGTCACGTACGAGGGCGAGGGCATGGCGATGATCGGCGAGGACGGAGCGCAGCCGGTGATGTTCCAGCAGATCACCGGCTATCACGCGCCGCGGTGGCCCGACCCGGCGTATCCGCAGCAGGTGCACCTCGACGTCACGGTCGGCGACGTCGACGTGGCGGAGGCGGCGGCGCTGAAGCTCGGCGCCGCGTCGCTGTCCTTCGGCGGGGAGAACTGGCGGGTCTACGCCGACCCGGCGGGCAAGCCGTTCTGCCTCTGCTGGGACTGACGGCCCCTTTCGCGGCCGTCCTGGCCCGCGCGGGTCAGGACGTGCCGAGCTCCCCGGCCCGGACCAGGCCGTTCTCGTACGCATAGACCACGGCCTGGACCCGGTCCCGCAGGCCAAGCTTGGCCAGGATGCGGCCCACGTGCGTCTTGACCGTGGCCTCGGATACGAACAGCTGCTTGGCGAGCTCGGCGTTCGACAGCCCCTGCGCGACCAGGATCAGCACCTGGCGTTCCCGTTCCGTCAGCTCACCAAGGTCGGGCGGGTCGATCGCCGCATCGGCCGGCAGCATCGGCGCGAACCTGTCGATCAGCCGGCGGGTCGTCGACGGCGCCACCACCGCATCGCCCGAGTGCACCGCCCGAATCGCGAACAGCAGCTCGTCCGGCGGCACGTCCTTGAGCAGGAACCCGCTGGCCCCGGCCTTCAGCGCGGCGAACGCGTACTCGTCGAGGTCGAACGTGGTGAGCATGAGCACCCGGGGCAGGTCGCCCGCATGCCGGATCCGGCGCGTCGCCGCCACGCCGTCCAGCCGGGGCATCCGCGCATCCATGATCATGACGTCGGCCGGGTGGGCCTGCGCGGCCTCGACGGCCTCGAGCCCGTCGGCCGCCTCGCCGACCACGGTCATGTCCAGCTGCGCGTCGAGCACCATCCGGAATCCGGTCCTGACCAGCTCCTGGTCGTCCACGAGGATGATCCGGATGGTCACGCCGTGCTCTCCGATCGGCTCCGTGCAGGTTCGCCGGCCCCGGCGCTGGTGTACGGCAGCCGGGCGGTCACCTGGTAGCCCGCGTCGGGCAGTGGCCCGGCCTGGACCGTCCCCCCGTACATCTCGATGCGCTCGCGCATCCCGGTCAGGCCGTGACCGACCCCGTCCGAGCCGTCCGCGCCGCCGAGCCCGTCGTCGGTCATCCGCAGCAGCAGCCCGTCGGGCTCGTAGCTCATGGTGATCGCCGCCGCGGCCGCCGGGCCGCCGTGCTTGCGCGTGTTGGTCAGCGATTCCTGCACCACCCGGTACGCCGCGAGCTCGGCACCCTCGGACAGCGGCCGGGGCGCGCCGAAGAGCGTCAGCGACACCGACATGCCCGCGTCCCTGGCCTGGTCGATCAGCTCACGGATCTGGTCGAGGCCGGGCACGGGCGCCAGGCCGGACTGCTCGTCCCCGGAGCGCAGCACGCCGAGCAGCCGCCGCATCTCGGTCAGGGCCTGCCGCCCGGTCTGCGCGATCGCGGCCAGCGCCTGGCCGGCCCGCTCCGGCTCGGTGCGCAGCGCGTAGCCGGCGCCGTCGGCCTGCACCACCATCACGCTCACGTTGTGCGCGATCACGTCGTGCAGTTCCCGGGCGATCCTGGCCCGCTCGGCCGCCGCGGCGATCTGCGCCTGGGTGCCGCGTTCCCGCTCCAGGCGTGCGGCACGATCCTCCAGTTCCCGCAGGTACGCGCGCCGGTACCGCATCGAGTCCCCGAGCACCCACGCCACGAGCGCGGTCCCGCTCGAGATCACCAGGGCCAGCAGGACCAGGTTGAGCCCGCCGACGGAGGACCCCACCCGCACGACCACCACGGCCCACGCCCCGGCAACGGAGACCAGCAGCCCGGGGATCGAGATCCGCCGCGGGCGGTAGGCGGCGAGCGTGTACAGCAGCACCAGGGTGGCCAGCAGCGAGCCGCCCGGGCCGCCGCCGGTCAGCAGGTCGGCCGCCAGCGCGCACCCGCTGACCACGAACGCCTGGACCGGGTACCGGCGCCGGAACACCACGGGCGCCGCGATCGCCACGAGCAGCGGCAGCCGGAGCGCGGGGCCGGCCTTCAGCGCGGAGCCCAGGCCCGGCACCGCGAGGCAGAACGCGAGCACGCCGTCGACCAGCATCGGATGCCGGCTCAGCCAGGCGTACACCACGGACACGCCCCCAGCGTAAGCGGCGCATCGCCGGGCCGTCGTCCTCCCGGAAGCTGACCGGCGGGTCCGCCGCAGGGCTGACGCCGGAGCGCGGCCCGTTCCATGATCCCGGAGGATTGTTCGTCGTATTCACTGACAATCCTCCGGGATCAAGGAATGACACGTCTTGGCGGCATGCCAGGGGTGGTTAAGCGAGGAGGCGCTGGAGGGCGGGGGCGACGTCGGCGAGGGTGCGCACCGGCTGGCTGATGCCGCCGCCTGCGCGGGCCAGGGCGGCGGCGGGGCCGGTTGCGGCG
>JASHQP010000372.1 GCA_030039095.1 Streptosporangiaceae bacterium | reverse complement strand
TCCCGGCCGTCGCTGCCACGGACGTCGCCGCAGGCTTCCGCGCTGGCCCGGTGGAGCTTCCGGCCGGCACCTTGCGCGTGCGCGTCGCCGCCACGGTGCCCGCCACACCGGCCATGCCGGGCCAGGACATGTTCGTCGTTGTGCCGTCGTGGGCGCTGAGCAGGCTGGCTTCCCCCAGCCAGATCCTCGTCACCGGTCAGCTTGACCAGAAGGCCCTGACGGCGGCCGTGCACCGGACCCTGCCGCATGCGGTGATCACATTCCGCACCGCGGCGCTGGCCGCGCTGGCCGACTCCCCGCTGCAGCAGGGGGCCGATGCCGGCTTCGCGCTCGGCACTGCCACCGCGGCCGGCTATTGCGTGGTGATCGTGCTGCTTGGCCTGGCCGTCGATGCGCGGGACCGCAAGCTGCTGCAGGCCAGGCTCACGGCCATGGGCCTGGGCAGGGGGCAGGCCCGGCGGATGGCCGTCCTCGAGGGCCTGCCCGCCACGCTCGCCGCCGCCGCCGCGGGAACCGTATGCGGATGGGCGCTGGCCCCGCTGACCGGGCCGGCCCTCGACCTGTCGGTGTTCACGGCTGGCGACGCGAGCGTCCCGATCCGCGCCGACCCCGCTGTGCTTGCCGTCCCAGCCGCTGGCCTGGTTCTGCTGGTGCTGGCGGCTCTGGCCGTCCAGGCCACCGCGGCACGCCGCCGCGGCCTGGCCCGCGCGCTGCGGGCCAGCTACCACATCCCTGGGAGGTGATGCCCGATGGCGGCGACCGCGGGCGACGAGGCGGGCCTCGCCGCGGCCGAAAGTCTGGCCGATCTCAGGGCGGAGGCGGGCACAGCGGGGGGCACATCTGAGGGCACAGCGGGCCGCACCGGTTACGGTGACGGCGCGCTGATCGCCTGTGACCGGGTGGTCCGGATCTACGCCGCCGAGGGAGTAGAGGTCCAGGCCCTGCAGGGCCTGGACCTGCTGGTGGCCGACGGCGAGCTCACTGCGATCGTGGGGGCCTCCGGCAGCGGGAAGTCAACACTGATCAACATCCTGGCCGGCCTCGACGTCCCGACCGCAGGCTCGGTGCGGGTCGCCGGCCTCGACCTCGCCGCGCTCAGCGCCGGGCAGCGGGTGACCTACCGCCGGTCCACAGTCGGTTTCATCTGGCAGGAGACCTCCCGCAACCTGCTGCCCTATCTCACCGCGGCGCAGAACGTGATCATGCCGATGAGGTTCAGCCGCACCGGAAGGCGCGAGCGTGCCCTGCGGGCCAGCGAGCTTCTCGAGCTGCTCGGCGTGGCACATTGCGCCGGGCGCAGGCCGCACCAGCTATCCGGAGGGGAACAGCAGCGCACGGCCATCGCGGTCGCGCTGGCCAACCGGCCCAGGGTGCTGCTGGCCGACGAGCCGACCGGTGAACTGGACAGCGCGACCGCCGCCGATGTGTTCGGCGCGCTCGCCGCGGCCAACTCCGAGCTTGGAGTCGCCGTCCTGGTCGTCACGCACGATCCGGCCGTGTCCGGCCAGGTCCGGCGGACTGTCGCGATCCGGGACGGCCGTACGAGCACGGAAACCCGACGGCACGCCGGCCATGGCGAGGAAGGGGGAGCCGCTCAGCACGCGGTGGAGTACGCGGTGCTCGACCGGGCCGGCCGGCTTCAGCTGCCTCGCGAGATGACCGAACCGCTGGGCATGCGCGATCTGGTGCGCCTGGAAACCGGGCCCGGCCACATCGGCGTCTGGCCGGAGCCGCCCGCTGCCGCCACGGACCCGGACGCCGGGGAGCCGCCGGGGAGCGGCGGCCGATGAGCCGGCCGGCGCTGGTGGCCGAGGTCCGCGGCGTCAGCCGGACGTTCGGCACCGGCCGGAACGCGGTGCACGCGCTGCGCGAGGTCTCATTCGCTGTCCCGCGTGGCCAGCTTGTGGCCGTGCATGGCCGGTCGGGATCCGGCAAGACCACCCTGCTGAACATCACCGGTGGCCTCGACCGGCCGGACGCCGGGCAGGTAATGGTCGCCGGGCAGGAGCTCACCACGATGGGCGAGCGCGAGCGGCTGATGCTGCGCCGCACCACCATCGCGTTCATCTTCCAGTCCTTTGGCCTGATCCCGATCCTGTCGGCGGCGGAGAACGTTGGCATCCCGCTGCGCATCGCTGGCGCCACGGCGCCGGGCCGCGAGGACCGGGTCCGGCTCATGCTCGACCTCGTGGGCCTGGGCGATCGGGGCCGCCAGCGTCCCGGCGAGCTTTCCGGGGGCGAGCAGCAGCGCGTGGCGATCGCCCGTGCCCTGGCCGGCCGGCCCCAGCTGCTCATTGCGGACGAGCCGACCGGCCAGCTCGATTCGGAAACCGGCCGCCAGATCATGCGGCTGCTGCGCACCGCCATCCGGGCCGAAGAGGTCACCGTCCTGGTCGCCACGCACGACCGGGCGCTCATCGATCTAGCCGACACCGTCCTGTCGCTGGCCGACGGGCGGATCACCGCCGACCCCGCATAGACCGCGGCCATGACAGCCGCTGAGCAGACTGGCAGGATGGCCGGGGTGGGCTCGCTGATGCTGCTCGACTCCGCCTCGATGTACTTCCGCGCGTTCTACGGCGTCCCGGACACCGTGACCGCGCCGGACGGCACGCCGGTGAACGCCGTGCGCGGTCTGCTCGACATGATCACCCGCCTGGTCCGGGCCCGGCAGCCCGCCCGCCTGGTCGCGTGCATGGACGCGTCCTGGCGGCCGGCCTTCCGCGTGGCGGCGATCCCGTCGTACAAGTCGCACCGGGCCAACCCGGACGGCACCGAGCAGGTGCCCGACGCCCTCACCGCCCAGATACCGGTGATCAGGGAGGTGCTGGCGGCAGCGGGGGTGGCGATGGCCGAGGCCAGGGGGTACGAGGCCGACGACGTCATCGGCACGCTCGCCGGACGGGCAGCCGAACCCGTCGACGTGGTCACCGGAGACCGGGACCTGTTCCAGCTCGTCGACGACGCGCGGCAAGTCAGGATCGTCTACATCGCCCGTGGCGTGGCCAAGTTCGAGGTCGTGGACGAGGCCGCGGTCACCGCGAAGTACCAGATCCCGGGCCGGGACTACGCCGCCTTCGCGACCCTGCGCGGCGACCCGAGCGACGGGCTTCCCGGCGTACCGGGCGTGGGGGAGAAGAGCGCCGCCGCGCTGGTGCGGGTCTTCGGCACCGTCGAGTCGATGCTGACCGCGCTGGACGCGGGGCATGGCGGCTTTCCGATGGGCACCAGGGCGAAGCTGGTCCAGGCCCGGGATTACCTGCGCGCGGCGCTGCCGGTCGTGCGCGTGGCCAACGATGCGCCGGTGCCCGCGGTCGACGGGCGGCTGGGCCGGCCGGCGGGCGATCCGCAGCTGCTGGCCGACCTTGGCGAGCGCTGGAACCTGGGTTCATCGCTGCGCCGCGCGGTCGCCGCGATCGCCGAGCCCGCCGCGGACTAGAGCACCTGGACGGCCACCAGGCAGGTGTCGTCCTCCAGGTCGGTGCCGCCGAGCGCGGTCAGCGCGGCGTCGATCGCCTGCTCCGGGTCGGTGATGCCGCGCACGGCGGCGGCCAGCATCGCCGGGCCGTCAGCCACAGAGCGGTCCCTGCGCTCGATCAGCCCGTCGCTGTACAGCAGCAGCAGGTCGCCGGGCGCCAGCGCCAGCACCGCGGCTGCGTACTCCTCCTGTCCAGCGCCCAGCAGGATCCCGGCCGGCGGGTCGAGCGGCCGCGCCCACGATCCGCGGACCAGGACCGGCGGCGGGTGGCCGGCCTGGGCCCAGGTCAGGGTGCGGCTCCCGGGGTCGAAGTAGCCGGCCACCACCGACGCCGTGTGCTCCGGAGCCACGTGCCGGACCAGGTCGTTGAGCCAGCCCACGAGCCGCTCCGGCGGCGACCCGGTGATCGCCAGCCCGGCCAGCGCCCCGCGCAGTCTCGCCATGCCCGCCGCGGCGGCCAGGCCGTGCCCGGCGACGTCGCCGAGCGCGATCAGGACGTGGCCGCCGGGCATGTCGGCCGTGATGTACCAGTCACCGCCCACCCGGCCGGCCCGGGACGCCGGAAGGTAGCGCACCATCGTGCGCAACCCGGGCAGGTCGAACGGCTCGTCGTGCAGCGGCAGGATGGCCCGCTGCAGCTCGAGCGCCACGTGACGCTCTTCGGCGAGCTCAGCGGCGAGCCTCGCCTCGGCAGCGAGGCTCGGCTCACCGTTTCCCGGCGGAACCGCGAGGCCGGGCACAGCGGCAGCCTGCACCGAAACCGCTGCCCTCGTTGGGCGGTCTGGCGGAACTCTCATGGGCTTTGTTGTCATCGCGGGTGGCGTGTGGTCAGCTTGCGTGCACTTAGCGTGAGGCATCTGGTACCCCGCTGTCTAGATGCGTGCACAATTCTCACGGGTGAGATGATGCCCACGCAAGGGAACTGCGGACTTGGGCGTCAATGGGAGCGGAGGGCGTGATGGGAAGCGACCGGGCCGATGCCGACCTCTACCCGGCGGACCGGGTGGAGCGTGCCGCCGGGGCGGCCGCCGACGCCGGCCTGGCGGCGCTGCTGCTGACTCCGGGCCCGGACCTGCGCTACCTGACCGGATACGACGCACATCAGCTGGAGCGGCTCACCTGCCTCGCGGTGCCGGCGGACCGCGCGCCGTTCATGGTCGTCCCCAGGCTGGAGCTTCCGGCCGCCCAGGCGTCGCCCGCGGGCGGCATGGGGTTCGAGATCGTCCCGTGGGACGAGACCGACGACCCTTACGCGCTCGTTGCCAAGCGGCTCGGGGCGCTGTCCGGCCCGGTCGGCCTGTCCGACCGCATGTGGGCGCTGATGGTGCTCCGGTTCCGCGAGACGCTGCCGGGAGTGGGCCAGGAACTCGCCAGCCTCGCGCTGGGCGGGCTGCGGGTCCGCAAGACGCCCGCCGAGGTGTCGGCGCTGCGGGAGGCCGGTGCGGCCATCGACCGTGTGCACACGCGAGTGCCGGGATGGCTGCGGGCGGGCCGGACCGAGCGGCAGGTCGCTGCCGACATCGCCGACGCGATCATCCAGGAGGGCCACGCGCGGGTCGACTTCACCATCGTCGGCTCCGGGCCGAACGCGGCCAGCCCGCACCATGAGGTGTCCGACCGGGTTCTGCAGCGGGGTGACGCGGTCGTCGTGGACATCGGCGGTACCATGCCGAGCGGCTACTGCTCCGACTGCACCAGAACCTACGTGATCGGCGAGGCGCCGCCGGATTTCGCCGCCTACTACCGGGTGCTGCGGGACGCGCAGCAGGCAGCCTTCGCCGCCGTGCAGCCGGGCGTGAGCGCCGAGGCTGTCGACGCCGCGGCGCGCCGGCCTATCGCCGCGGACGGCTACGGCGAATACTTCGTGCACCGCACCGGCCACGGGATCGGCCTCGAGACGCATGAGGATCCCTACATCGTCTCCGGCAACGCCGAGCCCCTGCAGCCGGGCATGGCGTTCTCCATCGAGCCGGGCATCTATCCTGGCCCGCATGGCGCCAGGATCGAGGACATCGTGATCTGCACGGGGCAGGGAGGCGAGCGGCTGAACAACGTCAGCCGTGAGCTGGTCTGCGTGGACGTCAGGTGACCTGTCGTGCCGGAGGCGCGCAAATGACAGTCGTGCCGGAGGCGCGCAAATGACAGGAGAGCGCGTGCCGCGCATCGAGCGGTACTGCCCGGACGAGGAGACCCGCGCGCTGTTCGACCTGACAGCGGAGCTCGCCGACGAGGTGCTGCGCCCCAGGGTCGACGCGGCCGAGCGGGACGGGACGTTCCCGCGCGAGGAGTTCCGGATCCTCGGCCGGGCTGGCCTGCTCGCGCTGCCCTATCCGGAGCGGCTCGGAGGCGGTGGCCAGCCGTACCAGAGCTACCTGCAGGTGGTCGAGGAGCTGTCGCGGGCGTGGCTCACCATCGGGCTGGGAGTGAGCGTCCACACGCTGACGTGTTTCCCGCTGGCGACCGCGGGCACCGCTGAGCAGCAGGGCTGGCTGCCGGAGATGCTCGGCGGAGAGGAGCTCGGTGCCTACTGCCTGTCGGAGCCAGCCAGCGGCTCGGATGCCGCGGCGATGCGGACGACGGCCGTTGCCGACGGCCCCGACTATGTGCTGGACGGGGTCAAGGCGTGGATCTCGCACGCGGGCCAGGCAGATTTCTACACGGTATTCGCGCGCACCTCGGGCGATCACGAGGGCCCGGGGCGCGCCAGGGGGATCAGCTGCCTGCATGTGCCGGCCCAGACGCCGGGCGTGTCGGCAGCGCCCGCCGAGCACAAGATGGGCATGCGCGCCTCCGTCACCGCCCAGATGGTCTTCGAGGGCGCCCGGGTGCCAGCCGGCCACCTGGTCGGCGGCGAGGGCGACGGCTTCCCCCTG
>JASHQP010000371.1 GCA_030039095.1 Streptosporangiaceae bacterium | reverse complement strand
AGGCGCGGCACCCCCGCCACCCGCCCGGCGGCCGTCCGGCCGGTGTCGAGCACGATCAGGACGCGGCGGTCCCGTTCGGGGCGCCAGGTTCGCACCATCACGTCGACCCGCCGCGCGGACGACCGCCAGTCGATCGAGCGGACGTCGTCGCCGACCACGTACTCCCGGAGCGAGTCGAACTCGCTGCCCTGGCCGCGCAGCAGCGAGACGTGCTGGCCATCGAGCTGCCGCAGCCTGGCGAGCTTCTCCGGCAGGTGCCTGCGGCTGCCGAACGGGGGCAGCACGCGGACCGACCAGCCCGCCAGGTGACCTCCCTGCCGGCCGGCCATCCCCAGCGGCCCCAGCGACCGCACCGTCACCCTGGCCGCGGCAAAATCACCACGGCGCCGCGGCGTCAGCGTCGTGGTCACGCTCGTCTCACCACCACCCGGAACGTTGAGCTGCGACCGCCCCGGCTCCGCCCCGGCGCTCGGCCGCCAGGCGTCCCGCACGGTGCCGCGCAGCACCCTGCGGCCCGGGTTGGCGATCATCAGCGTGACGTTGCCGGTCTCGCCGAGCCGGATCCTGGTGTCGCCGGACCGGGTCAGCCGCAGCGCCCGCACCGGCGCGGCCAGCGCCACGTCGGCGGCGATCGCAACGAGGATGACCGCGTCGACCGTGAGCAGCACCGCGACCCTGTGCAGCACCAGCACGACGAGCGCGCCCGCCAGCACGGCAGCGGCCGCCCGGCCGGTCAGCGCCATGCGGCTTCCCCGGCCAGCCCCGGGACGTCGCGTTCCGGATACTTCACCGGGGCACCGGGACCGAGGCGAGCACGGCCTCCAGGATGCCGTCGGCTGTGGTCCCGTCCAGTTCGGCCTCGGGCCTGAGCTGGACGCGGTGCCGGAACGTCGGGCGCGCGAGCGCCTTCACGTCGTCCGGGGTGACGTACTCGCGGCCGGACAGCCACGCCCAGGCGCGGCTGGTCGCCAGCAGCGCGGTCGCGCCGCGCGGGGAGACGCCGAGCAGCAGCGACGGCGACTGCCTGGTCGCCCGGCACAGGTCCACGATGTACCCGGTGACCTCGGGCGAGACGTGCACGCGGGCGGCCGAGTCTCTCGCGGCGGCCAGGTCGCCCGCTCCCGCGACCTGGCCGACGCCGGCGGCTGCCAGGTCGCGCGGGTCGAAACCCGCTGCGTGCCTGGTCACGACCTCGATCTCCTGCTCACGGTCGGGCACGGCCACGGTCAGCTTCAGCAGGAACCGGTCCAGCTGAGCCTCGGGCAGCGGATAGGTGCCCTCGTACTCCACCGGGTTCTGGGTCGCGGCGACGCAGAACGGCTCGGGCAGCGGCCGCGCCGCGCCCTCGACCGACACCTGGCGCTCCTCCATGGCCTCGAGCAGCGCGGCCTGGGTCTTCGGCGGCGTCCGGTTGATCTCGTCGGCCAGCAGCAGGTTCGTGAAGATCGGGCCGTCGCGGAACTCGAACCTGGCGGTCCTGGCGTCGTAGATCAGGGAGCCGGTCACGTCTGAGGGCATCAGGTCGGGTGTGAACTGCACCCGTTTGCTCTGCAGCCGCAGCGACGCCGCGAGCGCCCGGACCAGCAGCGTCTTGGCCACCCCGGGAACGCCTTCGAGCAGCACGTGGCCCTGGCACAGCAGCGCGATCAGCAGCCCCGTGACCACCGGGTCCTGCCCGACCACGGCCTTGCCGACCTCCGTGCGCACCGCGCCGAGCGCGGCCCGCGGGTCGACTCGCCCCGGCCACGCAGCCTTGGGGACGGGTCCGTGGGCCGCGTCGCCCGGGTCCTCGGCTCCTCCCGTGGCGGTGAGGCCCGCGGGTGCCTGGTTTTCGCCGTTCAATGCGTCCGTACCTCACTCTCCAGGGCATCGAGGTCGTCGGCGAGCGCGACGAGCGCGGCATCGTCGCCCGGCGCCGGCCCGAATAGCATTGCCTCGATCCGCGCGTGGCCGCTACCTGACCGCGCCGAAAACGCCGCGACCACTTCGCCGGGCCGGGCATCCGGGGACAAACCGAGTGCGGGAAGCGTCCTGGCCAGCATCGCGGCGCGAAGCGCTGACGCCGCCCGGCCGCGGGCCCGGCGTGACCGGTAGAGCCCCGCGTGACCCTCCGCGGTCTCCGAGGCACGGACCACGACCGGCAGCGGCTCCGGGACCAGCGGCCCGAGTCGGCGCGCGCGCCACAGCGCCGTGAGCACGGCGGCGAAGCCGAGCTGGATCGCCACCAGGTAGGCGGCCAGCGGGATCAGGCTCAGCACGGACTTCTGGCCGCTGGCCGGCAGGCCGGCGGCGGGCCCCGCGGACGGGACCAGCCAGACGATCCGGGTGTGGCTGCCGAACAGGTTCAGCGCGAGCGCGGCGTTGCCAAGGTGCGCCAGGCTGCCGTTGGTGAGGGCGTTTCCCGTGCCGAGCACCGTGATCACCCGTCCGGCCGCCGTGTACCGCACGAGCGACGGATACCCCCCGGTCGGGTAACACAGCGCGGCCGTCACGTGATGCCGGCGCGGCGTGGCCTGCTGCCGGAGGTTCAGCTGTGCACCACCC
>JASHQP010000370.1 GCA_030039095.1 Streptosporangiaceae bacterium | reverse complement strand
ACCCAGCCGGGCGGTACGCCCGCTGCCACCCAGGCCACCCGCGGCCTGATCGCGCTGGACGTGGCGCCGCCGTCGCTGGGCCGGCGCGGCTCCGGCTCGTCGGCAGCCGCGGAGCTCGAGTCCTGGCCCAACCCGCCAGCAGCCGCCGACCTGCTGCGCAGGCACGGCCTGCTGCGGGCGAGCGCCTTGCTGGCCATGGGGATCAGCGACCAGCCAGAGCCGGTGACCGGCGAGTGGCTGGCCGACCCCCGGCACTGGTCGGATCTGGCGGGCCGCCTCGGCGAGGCGGTTGCCGCGCAGGCGGCCAAGGAGCCCCTGGCGCCCGGGCTTACCGTCGAGGCCGCGAGGGCGGCCGTCGGCCTGCCCGACCGCCGGCTGGTCGACGCGCTGATCCGGCCGCCGCTGCGGCTGCAGGACGGCCTCGTTCAGGTCACCGACGTCGGCACCATCGGCGACAGGCAGCTGCCGGCCGCCGTCGCCGCCGCGGTGAAGATCCTGCTCGCGGACCTGGCGACCGCGCCGTTCGCGTCGCCCGATGCCGACCGGCTCCGCAACCTCGGTCTCGACGTGCGGGCGATCGCCGCGGCCGAACGCGCGGGGCTGCTGCTGCGGGTGAGCGACCAGATAGTGCTGGCGCCCGGCGCCGACGGGCTGGCCGGCCGCGTCCTGGCGGGCCTGCCGCAGCCGTTCACGGCCGCCGAGGCCAGGCAGGCGCTGCAGACCACGCGCCGGGTCGCGATACCGCTGCTGGAGTTCCTTGACCGCGCCGGGGTGACCCAGCGGCTCCCCGACGACCGCCGCAGGCTGATCCAGCCGCCTACCGGGTGAAGCGTGTCGCCGACCAGGTACCGGGCTCGGCTGGCGGCTGGCCGGCCGAGATCCAGCGGGCCAGCACCGCCGCCGTGGCCGGGGCGTTGAGTATCCCGGTCCTGAAGTGCCCGGAGGTCAGCCACGCATTGTCCAGGCCAGGGATGTGATCGATGACCGGCCGGCGGTCCGGGTGCCGGGGCCGGAAGCAGCACCACTGGTAGGCGATGCCGAGCCCCTTCGCGGCGGGCAGGGCGGCGACGAGCCCGTCCATGATCGACGCGATCACGTCGGGCTGGACCGCCGGGTCCTCGTCCCCGATGTCGAAGGTGCCGCCCGCCAGCAGCCGGCCGTCCTCGAGCTGGGTGGCTACCGGCGCGACGATGCCGGGCAGCCTGACCGGCGAGGGCTCGGTGACGAGCAGGTGCCCCTTGACGCGATCGGACGGGATGTTCAGCGGCAGGCCGTCGAGCACCGGTGGCTGGCCGGTAGCGAACACGACCACGCCGGGGTCGACGTCACCGGCCGAGGTCGTCACCGTGACCACCCGGTCGCCACGGACCGTCACGCCGGTGGCCGCCACCCCGGTGGCGACGGCCGGCAGGCCAGCGGCCAGCCTGGCGACCGATCGCAGCGGGTTGACCCGTGCCTGCCCGCGGATCAGCGCGCCCTCCATGGACCGGGCCAGGCCGGGGACGAGCTGCTCCACCTGCCCAGGGGCCAGCCATTCCACCGATGGTGGCTGGTGCGCGGCAAAGCCGCCGGGATGCGGAGCCAGCCCGATCCAGTCGATGTCGCTGAGGCCGACGCCATGCGGCAGCCGCTGCTCGAGTTCCCGCCACCGCTCCAGGCTGGCCCGCTCCAGGTCCACCAGCGGCTCGGGATCGCTCCACCGGTGCGGCTCGGGGATCAGCAGCCCGCTGGCGCCCCCGGTGGCCCCGGTCCCCAGCCGGCCGGTCTCGATCAGCAGCACCGAGCCGAGACCTGCCTCATGGCACGCTGCCGCGGTCGTGACGCCCATGATCCCGCCGCCGACGACCAGAATGTCCGGGCGCCGGTCGGGAATGGCTGCGTGCCCGCGGCCGAGTTCCGCCCGCTCGGCCGCGGTGAGCTGATCGCGCCAGATCGCGCCGTCCACCGTCATCCCCCTGTTATAGTCCACGCGCTCTGCGCTCCCGCCATAACGGGCGCCACAATCAGCGCTCGCTGCCGCGCTGCCAGCGGAACGTCGTCAGGCACAGCACCACCCCCACGGCGATCCAGGCGGTCAGCACCAGCGCGATGCGCCCATGCTCCCAGGTGCCTGCGGGCTCGAGCGCCGCCGCCTGGGCGGGCAGGAACACCGAGCGCAGCCCCTGGCAGATCCACTTGAGCGGGAAGATCGAGCCGATGTCGCGCAGCCACGGGGGCACCAGGGTGAATGGCACGTAGACCCCCGAGATGAACTGAAGCACCACGAACGGGAGCGTGATCACGGCGGTGGCGCTGCGCGCGGATCGCGGCACGCTGCTCGCCGCAATGCCGAGCAGCGTGCAGGCGATCGTGCCCAGCACGAACACCCAGCCAAAGGTCCACCATCGCGCGGCGGAGGCCGGCAGCCGGAGATGATCGACCAGCATGCCGACGACGATCAGGATCACGGTCTCGGCCACCGTGGAGATCAGGACCAGGCCGGCCTTGCCGACGAAGTAGGCCGCTCCCGGCATCGGGGTGCCCCGTAGCCGCTTGAGCAGGCCAAGCTCACGCTCGGTGGCGATGGAGATGCCCAGATACTGAAAGCTCGTGGACATGATCCCGCCGCCGATCAGCCCCGCGGCGAACAGCTCGCCGACGGAGAACCCGCGCCCCGCCGCCTGGCTGCGGAAGATCGAGCCGAGCAGCACCAGCAGGACCGCCGGCAGCGAGAACACGAAGACCACAGCCTGCTTCTCGCGGAAGAACGCCCGTAGTTCCACCCCGGCCCTTGCCAGCCCCACGCGCCATACACCGGGCAGGGCCGCACCGGCGGCCGCGCGTGCCCCGGTGGCGACCCCGGGCCGCGCCGTCATCCCTGGCCCCCGATCAGGTCCAGATAGACGTCTTCCAGTGTCGGGCGGGACACCGTCAGCCCCGGTACCTCGCCCCCGAAGCGCTCGGCGAGCTCGCGGACCACGCGGGTCGGCGTGTCGGTCCGCACACGATGCGGGCCGTCGCCGTCGGTGAAGCCGACGGTCGCCGTGGCCGTCGCGCGCCCGCCAAGGTTGGCCGGCGTGCCGCTCTCGACGATGCGGCCGCCGGAGATGACCGCAACCCGGTCGGCGAGGGCCTCGGCCTCATCCAGGTAGTGCGTGGTGAGCAGGATCGTGGTGCCAGCGGCCCGCAGCGCGCGGATCAGGTCCCAGAAGTTCCGCCGGGCCTCAGGGTCGAAGCCGGTGGTCGGCTCGTCAAGAAACAGCAGCTCTGGCCCGCCGATGATGCCGAGCGCGACGTCAAGACGGCGTACCTGGCCGCCGGAGAGCTGGTGGATCCGCGACTGCGCCTTCCCGGTGAGCCCAACCAGCTCGATCACCTCGCCGGGGTCGCGCGGCCGCGGGTAGAACGCGGCGAAGTGCCGGACGATCTCGCGCACGGTCAGCTCCGCGGCCTCCTGGGGGAAGGCCTGCTGCGGCACGATGCCGATCCTCGCCCGCCACGCCCGTCCGGCGCGCTGAGGATCCTCGCCGAGCACCGCCACCGTGCCGCCATCCCGGTGACGGTATCCCTCCAGGATCTCCACGGTGGTCGTCTTGCCCGCGCCGTTGGGGCCCAGCAGGGCGAACACCTCGCCGTGGCGAATGCCGATGTCGACCCCGTTCAGCGCCACCACGTCGCCGTACCGCTTGCGCAAGCCTTCGGCCCGCACGGCGATGCCCGTATCGACCACGACTGTCATAGCTCTACGATGCCGGATGGGGCCAGTTTGCGCGCCGATGAGGCGGCCACACCCACGTCATCCGTTCGGCGGGCCAAGCCATGGGTAGTCTGAAGGCTCGAGCGGCAGAAGTACCCAGATGGGCAGGGGAGGTGACGCCGTGCTCGCCGATTCGTACGGGCGTGTGGCAACCGACCTGCGGGTGTCGCTCACCGATCGCTGCAACCTGCGGTGCGACTACTGCATGCCCGCCGAGGGGCTCGACTGGCTGCCCAAGCCCGACCTGCTCACCGACGACGAGGTGGTCCGGCTGGTCCGGATCGGGGTCGAGCGGCTCGGCATAACGGAGGTCCGGTTTACCGGCGGCGAGCCGCTGCTGCGGCGCGGGCTCCCCGGCATCGTGACGCGCACCGCCGCGCTGCACCCGCGGCCGGAGATCTCGCTGACCACGAACGGGATCGGGCTCGCGCGGCTGGCCGCGCCGCTGCACGCGGCCGGCCTGGACCGCATCAACGTGTCGCTCGACACGCTGCGGCCGGAGACCTTCCGCGCCCTCGCCCGGCGCGACAGGCTCGCCGACGTGCTGGCCGGCCTGTCGGCGGCAGCCGCGGCCGGCCTGGCTCCCATCAAGGTCAACACCGTGCTCATGCGCGGCAAGAACGACGACGAGGCAGTGCCGCTGGCGCGGTTCTGCCTGGAGCAGGGATACCAGCTCCGGTTCATCGAGCAGATGCCGCTGGACGCGCAGCACGGCTGGCGGCGAGCCAACATGGTGACCGCCGACGAGATCCTGGCCGCGCTGTCGGCCGCGTTCACGCTCACGCCCGACGACCCGGCCGCCCGTGGCTCGGCGCCGGCCGAGGCGTTCCTGGTCGACGGCGGTCCCGCCAGGATCGGCGTGATCGGCTCGGTGACGAGGCCGTTCTGCGGCTCCTGCGACCGGGTCAGGCTCACCGCGGACGGCCAGATCCGCAACTGCCTGTTCGCGACCACGGAGAGCGACCTGCGCGGGCCGCTGCGGGCCTCCGCGAGCGACGGCACAATCGCCGGCCTGTGGCGCAGGGCTGTCGCGTCCAAGCTGCCGGGTCACGGCGTCAACGACCCTGGCTTCCTCCAGCCGGCCCGGCCGATGTCGGCCATCGGCGGTTAGGCTGTGTCCCGTAGATCAGCGGAGGGTCGCTGGCTGGCCCGTGGCTTCGCCGGGGTAAATGCGGGCGCACCAAAAAGGCCGTGTGCGTCGAGCCGAAACTCGCTTGCTGACCAGAATCGGTGAAGTCGGCCCATTGAAAACCGGCATATCAGGTATTCCGGGCATCCTGCCGCAGGGCCCGGCGGGGCGCAGTAGGGTCGCCGGCCCGTTGCTGCGGCTAGAGCGACAGCTACGGGCCGGCGACACTATCGCGCATGGCAAGATCCGCGAGACACGCTCTGACTCGCCCCGCCGCTTACCCCGGTCGCAGGCCTGCCAACCACCAACACGCGCCACGGGTTTGCCATCGCCGAATTAACGATATATCTTTGAGCTATCTAGACATTCCGACGACAGTTCAGGATAGACCTGAGACTAACGCCGCCGGTACACCAGCACAGGAGACAGGACAATGCGAGAAGAAAACTGGCGAGGACGAGGCGACGACGAGGACTTCGGGTGGCGACGGCACGGCCGTCGCGGGCATGCCCGCGGACCGGGCTTCCCCGGCCGCCCGCCGTTCCCGCCCGGCCCTCCCGGCCCGGGCGGACCGCCGATGTTCGGGGCCTGGTTCGCCGAGCCCGGCCGGCGCGGGATGCGCGGGCCGCGGGCCAAGCGGGGCGACGTCCGCGCGGCGGCGCTGGCGCTGCTGGCCGAGGAGCCGATGAACGGCTATCAGATCATCCAGGCGATCAGCGAGCGCAGCGACGGCGTGTGGCGTCCCAGCCCCGGATCCGTCTACCCGGCGCTGCAGCAGCTCGAGGACGAGGGCCTGATCAGGGCGGAGACCGCCGAGGGGGGACGCCGCGCCTATCAGCTCACCGACGAGGGTCGCGCCTACGTCGAGGCGCATCCCGACGAGGTCAGGGCGCCCTGGGATGTGTTCGCCGGCGCCATGGGCGACACGGCGAGGGAGATGCGCAGCCTCATCGGGCAGGTCGCGATGGCCGCTCACCAGGTCCTGAGCGCTGGCACCGAGAGCCAGGCCGCGCAGGCCCGGCAGCTGCTCACCGACACGCGCAAGGGGCTGTACCGGCTGCTCGCCGCCGACGACGACGAGACCGCGGCCGGCTCGGGCGATTGAGCGAATCGGCTAGCTACGCCGCGCGCGGCTAGGCTCGACGCGACGAGCAAAGGGAGGCAGTGGCGTTGGTGACGCACACCAGCACGAACGCGGCTGGTGCGATTGCCCCTGACGGGGCAGCCGCACCAGCCGAACCGGTGATCTCGGTCTCCGGCCTGACCAAGCAGTACGGCGACGTTCAGGCGGTACGGGGCATCGACTTCGAGGTGGCCAGGGGTGAGACCTTCGGGTTCCTCGGGCCGAACGGCGCGGGCAAGACAACGACGATCAAGATCCTCTGCACCCTTGCCAACGCCACGTCGGGAACGGCCCGCGTCGCGGGCCACGACGCCATGACCGAGCGGGACGCCGTCCGCCGCAACATCGGCCTGGTCTTCCAGGACACCACGCTGGACACCTACCTGACCGCCGAGCAGAACCTGCGCTTCCACGCCGAGCTCTACGGCGTACCCAAGGCCGCGGTGCAGCCACGGATGCATCAGGTGATGGACATGGTCGGGCTCTGGGAGCGCAAGGACAGCCTGGTCAGCACCTACTCAGGTGGCATGCAGCGGCGGCTGGAGATCGCGCGGGGCCTCCTGCACGCCCCGCACGTACTGTTCCTCGACGAGCCCACGGTCGGCCTGGACCCGCAGACCAGGTCCTCGATCTGGACCTACATCAACGACCTCAAGCGGCGCGAGGACATCACCATCTTCCTCACCACGCACTACATGGACGAGGCCGAGCACTGCGACCGGATCGCGATCATCGATCACGGCAAGATCGTTGCCATCGATACCCCGGAGGCGCTGAAGGCGAGCATCGGCGAGGACCGGGTGCAGATCCATACCGCCGACGACGACGCGGCGATCGCCGCGCTGAGGGACACGTTCGGCATCGAGGCCGCCATGCACGAGGGGGCGGTGACGTTCTCGGTCGCGGCCGGCGAGCAGTTCGTGCCGCGCCTGTTCGCGGAGTTCTCGGTGCCGATCCGCTCGGTGAGCGTGTCGCGGCCATCGCTCGACGATGTCTTCATGTCCTACACCGGCACCACGATCCGCGACGCCGAGGCGTCGGGCACTGACGCGATGCGCCAGATGGCCCAGCGCTTCCGGGCCGGCGGGAGGCGATGAGCAGTGGCTACTCAGACAACCGTCACTGACGTTCCGGAGGCCGACCGACTGGTCGGCCAGATCCGGGTCGCGGTCCCCGAGCGCGGCCTGCGGCACGATCTGCGCGCGGTGAGCATCGTCTGGCGGCGCGAGCTGATCAGGTTCCGCACCGACCGGCTGCGGGCCATCACCGCGCTGATCCAGCCGATCCTGTTCCTGTTCGTGCTCGGCACCGGCCTCGGCGCGCTGGCTGGCCGCAGCCTCCCGCCGGGAATCGACTTCAAGACGTTCATCTACCCCGGCGTGCTGGCAATGTCGGTGCTGTTCACTGCCATTTTCTCGGCGGCTTCGATCGTCTGGGACCGGGAATTCGGCTTCCTCAGAGAGATCCTGGTCGCACCCGTCAGCCGCGGGGCCATCGTGATCGGCAAGTGCCTGGGCGGTGCGACGATCGCGACGTTCCAGGGAATCATCTTCTTGATCCTTGCCGGGTTTGCTCACGTTCCGTATAACCCGATACTCATTGTTACGTTGATCGGCGAACTGCTGCTGCTGTCGTTCACGCTTACCGCGTTCGGCGTGATGATGGCCGCAAGGATCAAGCAGTTCCAGGCGTTCATGGCGCTGACTCAGATGCTCGTGATGCCGCTGTTCTTCCTATCTGGTGCGCTCTACCCGCTCAACGGGCTGCCTGCCTGGCTCAGCGTTCTCACGAGGATTGACCCGCTCACCTACATAGTCGGTCCCATGCGGCACGCCGTGTTCAGCCACCTGAGCATCCCTGCGGTATTCGAGCAGCACCTGGCGCCCGTCATCACCTGGGTCGGCTGGCCGGTGCCGGTCGCGCTGTCGCTCGGCATGGTGGCGGTCATGGGGCTGGGGATGACGGTGATCGCGATCGCTGAGTTCAGCAAGACCGAGTAAGGCAGTGGGCGCGGCCCGGACAGCAACGTAGTTTTCTTGTTGGCTATCTGGGCGGCCCAAGAGAAAAAGAGAGAGCGACGCCGGGTGGCTACGGGGGCAAACCACCCGGCGTCGCATTCATCGGCGCTCCGACGGGGGCCCGGAACGCCGGCATCGGTGCCCCGGCGGGGGACCAGAGCACCGGCAAACATGTTACACCGAACCCCCCCCTTGTACGTCAAGACCGGATTACAAGCGAATCTCGGCATGGACGCCCGCTGATCGCCGCCGATCCACCGTTTTTCCAGTGACCTTTCGTAGCCGGTTCAGCCGTCGCGCGGAGGCGCGCCGGCGCTGCCCGGAATGTCGGTACCGCCCGGGCCGGCCGTGCCCGGGCCGGCCGTGCCCGGGTGACCGCCGTCCCGCGTGCTCCCGGCCGGCGGCTCATACCGCTGCGGCAGCTTCGGCTCGTAGGGCCGGAACCTCCCGCGCCCCGACGGCTCGCGGCCGCCGTTCGCGAACACGACGGCGAAGTACGGGATCGCAATCGCGCCGACGGCGGGGATCGCGGTGAGCCATCCGGCCCCGTTGACGAACATGACCACGGCGACGACGAAACAGACCAGCCGGATGCCCATCATGATCAGGTAGCGCTTCTCGCGGTATCTGATGTCCTCCGACATCGGCCGCGGGGCCTCGGTCACCAGGTGCGGGCCGTCCCGGCGGGGGCGCTGGGTGGATCTCACATCTCCACGGTAGGCCAGCGCGGGACCGGACCGCCACAGCGGCCCGTCGGACCGCCGTGCCGGCCGCGGACGCCGGGCCCGCTGGGTCCCCTACGGGCCGGCCGGGCGCGCGATCCCGGAGGCGTCTGCGACCGAGGCCGCACCGGCCAGCGCCATGGCGTGGCGCAGGCCGTCGGTCAGGCCGGCCAGCAGTGAGCGCACGCCGTCCGCCCCGCCGCAGGCGAGCGCCCACAGCGGCGGCCGACCGAGGAACACCCCCTGGGCACCGAGCCCCAGCGCGGCGAGCGCATCCTCCCCGGACCGGATCCCGCCGTCGGCGTAGACCTCGCAACCCGCTGCGTTGCGCAGCGCGCCGGCCACCTCCGGAAGCGCCGCGGCCGACGGCAGTGCGCCGTCGAGCTGGCGGCCGCCGTGGTTGGAGACGATGACGGCGGCGGCGCCGTGCGCCCGGCAGGCGCTGGCGTCATCGCCGCGCAGCACGCCCTTGACCACGACCGGCAGCCGGCCGCCCGAGGTCTCGCTGAGCCAGCCGATGTCGGCGAACGTCACGCCCGCCGCCTGGGTTGCGGCGTTCGCATCGCCCAGCGGCCCGAGGTTCACGAGGAAGTCCCGGTCGCTGACCACCTCACCGGAGTCCCGGCGCTTGCGGCCCACGACCGGCGTGTCCGCGGTCAGCACGAGCGCCGCCGCCCCGGCCGCCACGGCTCGCCGCACCAGCCCGGCGGTCAGCTCCCGGTCGCGCATCAGATAAACCTGGAACCACCAGGTGCCTCCCGCCGCCGCGACCACGTCGCCGACCTCTTCGATCCGCCTCGTGCTCCTCGTGGACAGAACGAACAGCGCCCCGGCCGCGGCCGCTCCCGCCGCCGTGGCCAGCTCGCCGTCGCCGTGCGCCAGGCCGTGGAAGCCGGTCGGTGCCACGCACAGCGGCGTGGCGAACTCGGTTCCGAGCAGCCGGGTCGTCGTGTCGACGGCGGACACGTCGCGCAGCACCCGCGGCGCGATCCACACCGTGCGCCACGCCTTCTCGTTTGCCCGGAGGGTCCGCTCGCGCCCCGAGCCCCCGGCGTAGTAGTCGTAGACATTACGCGGCAGCAGCTTCCGGGCACGGCGCTGCAGCTCCGCAGGGTCAGAAGTCACAGAATCCGAGTATGGAGGCTGACATGAGCGACCGGACCTACCGGGTAACCGAGATCGTCGGCACGTCGCCCGAGGGCGTCGAGCCCGCGATCCGCAGCGCCCTGCACCGCGCCGGGCAGACTCTCCGGCATCTCGACTGGTTCGAGGTGACCCAGATCCGCGGCCAGATCGTGGACGGCGAGGTCGCCCATTTCCAGGTGGGCCTGAAGGTGGGCTTCCGCCTGGAGGACGCGTGAGTCTGGGCCGGCGCGGGTTGACCAGCGGTGGGGGATGCAGACGGCAGGGGTCCGGGGGGCGAAGCCCTCCCGGTCTGGTAGCCCGGGGGTTATCCCCCGGGCTAACACTGTTAGCTGGCCTTGCTCACGGAGGACATGTTGAAGCCCTCGACCCGCAGCGGCGGCATGGCAGAGCGGGTGAAGTAGTCGCTCCACTCCCGCGGCAGGGCAGGGACGGTGACGCCGGCCTCGGTGATCCTGCCCAGCATGGCGACCGGGCTCTCGTTGAACCTGAAGTTGTTCACCGCCCCGGTCACCTCCCCGTTCTCGACCAGGTAGACGCCGTCCCTGGTCAGCCCCGTGAGCAGCAGGGTCTGCGGGTCCACCTCCCTGATGTACCACAGGCAGGTCAGCAGCAGCCCGCGCCCGGTGCTGGCGATCATGTCGTCCAGGGTTGCCTGCGCGCCCGGCACGTCCAGGATCAGGTTGCCGATCGCGGGGGTCACCGGCAGCCTGGACAGCCGGGCCGAATAGCGCGTCTGCGCCAGCGCGGCGAGTTCGCCGCGGCGGATCCACTCGGTCGGGCCGAGCGGCAGGCCGTTGTCGAACACCGAGGACTCACGGCCCGACGCATGCGCGATCACGAACGGCGCGCACGCCAGCCCCGGCGCGCCCGGGTCGCTGCGCATCGTGGCGGGCACGCTCGCGAGGTCTTCCCCGATCCGGGTTCCGCCGCCGGGCTTGCTGAAGACCGTCCGGCCGTCCACCGCGTCCTTGGCCCCGCTCGACCAGTAGAGGTAGACGAGCATGTCGGCGACGGCCGACGGCGGCAGCAGTGTCTCGTACCGGCCGACGGGCAGGTCCAGCCGGCGGGCCGCCCAGCCCAGCTGCCGGGCCAGCGAGGACTCCAGCCCGGCCACGTCGACATCGGTGAAGTCGCGGGTCGCGGCGCCCGCCCAGGCCGACCGCGCCAGATCCGCCGTCTTCGCATTGAGCTCGACCTTGCCCGACGGCTGGTCGTGCCGCAGCCGCAGCCCGCTCGAGCTGCCGAGGAACAGCGACGTCATCGTGTGCTCCGCAAATCCGTAAAGGAGCCGGCCGCCCTCGGCCGCCGCGCCGAACGCCTCGCCGAGCGACCCGGCGAAGCCGCGCAGCACCCCGATCTCGGTGCGGGCGGGCGGGCCGTCCCAGCCTGCGCCGCCGCTGGAGACGTGCCCGAACGCGTCGCCATCGGCCGGGCCCGGCAGGTCCGCTGCGTCTTCCGCCGGGGAGCTCTCCGACGCCGCGCGCTGCGCCTCGGCGACGAGATCGCCGATCTGCGCCGCGCCGACGCCCGCCCTGGATACCACGCCCGCCCGCGCTGCCGCGCGGTCCCGGACGATCGCTATCACGGTGACCCGCCGGGACGAGGACACGCCGTTCGTGGTGAGCGTGTTACCCGCCCAGCGCAGGTTGGCCTCGGAACTCTCCT
Organism: Streptosporangiaceae bacterium; assembly: GCA_030039095.1. The sequence continues at coordinate 12,589 of JASHQP010000370.1, read as the reverse complement.
CCGCGATCACCACGCAGTCATCGCACGTCGCGGCCTGCAGGGCCCGCTCTACAGCTTCCTGCGGCGCCAGCCCCGTCATTGCTGTGCCTCCTGGGCCGCGTTGAGGATCCGGATCCCGCGCATGAGCACCGCCGGGCAGCCGTGACTCACCGGCGCGATCTGGCTGGGCTGGCCCTTACCGCAGTTGAACGCGCCGCCGAGCACATAGGTCTGCGGCCCGCCGACCGCCTCCATCGCGTTCCAGAAGTCGGTGGTCGTGGCCTGATAGGCGACGTCACGGAGCTGGCCCGCCAGCCGCCCGCCGGAGATCTCGAAGAACCGCTGCCCGGTGAACTGGAAGTTGTACCGCTGCATGTCGATCGACCAGCTCTTGTCTCCCGCCACGTAGATCCCGTGCTCCACGCCGGCGATCAGCTCCGCGGTGGACGGGCCGCCGGCGGCGGGCTGCAGCGATACGTTCGCCATCCGCTGGATGGGCATGTGGCTCGGCGAGTCGGCGAACGCGCATCCGTTGGAGGCGGGGAAACCCTGTTTGGCCGCGATGCGCCGGTCCAGCTGATATCCGGTCAGGACGCCGCCCGTGATCAGGTCCCAGGACTGCGCGGCGACCCCCTCGTCGTCATAGCCGATCGTGGCCAGGCCGTGCTCGGTCGTGCGGTCCCCGGTGACGTGCATCGGCGGCGAGCCGTACTGCAGGCTGCCCAGCTTGTCCGGGGTGGCGAAGGAGGTGCCGGCGTACGCGGCCTCGTAGCCGAGGGCGCGGTCGAGCTCGGTCGCGTGCCCGATCGACTCGTGGATGGTCAGCCACAGGTTCGACGGGTCGACGACCAGGTCGTAGCGGCCCGGCTGCACCGAGGGCGCGGCCAGCTTGGCTGCCAGCAGCTCCGGGATCTCGGCGAGCTCGGCGGCAAAGTCCCAGCGCCCGCCCGGCCCGCCCGGTCCGCCCAGGTACTCATAACCTCGCCCCACCGGGGGAGCCAGCGTGCGCATGGTCTCGAACCTGCCGTCGGCCGCGATCGCGACCGCGGTCAGGCTCGGGTGCAGCCGCACCCGCTGCTGGGTCGCGGTCGTGGCGCCGTCGGTGTAGAACTTGCACTCCTTGACCTGCAGCAGCGACGCGTCCACGTGGTCAACGGCGTCGCTGGCCAGCAGGCCGGCGCTCCACCCGGCGAGCAAGGCGATCTTGTCGGCGACGGCGACGGCGAACGGGTCGGTCTGGTAGGCGGACACCCAGGTCACCTCGCCGTGCGCGGGCTCGCGGGCCAGCTCGATCCGCTCGGTGTTGACCGCCGCGGCGACCCGTGCGACGTCGACGGCCACCTCGGCGGCGCGCGCAGCGGCCTCCGGCGTCAGGTCCACCGCCGCGCCGAACCCCCAGGTCCCGTCCACCACAACCCTGACCGCCAGGCCCAGGTCGTCGGTGTCGTAGAGGGTCTCCAGGCTGCCGTCGGACAGGCCGATCTGCTGGCCCCTGACCCGTTCCGCGCGGAAGTCGGCGCAGGTCGCGCCCAGATCGGCGGCGCGCTGCAGCGCGGCGTCGGCGAGCTGGCGCAGCGGGTGCGCGGTGAACTCGGGGTCGATCTGATGCGACTCGGAGTGCGCCGGCTGGTCTGCACTATGCGTCACGGCAGGTCAATCTATCCTGTGCTTCGAGTCCGCGATCATTGCCACCGGAAGGACCCATGATGAACCGATCCACCCTCGTCACCGGCGGCAACCGCGGGATCGGGCTGGCGATCGCCCAGCGGCTGGCGGCCGACGGCGAGAACGTCATGATCACTTCGCGATCCGGCGAGGACGTGGATGGGTTGTCCGTGACGCGCTGTGACGTGCGCGACGCGGCCTCGGTCGACGAGGCCTTCACCGCCGCGGAGGCGGCGCACGGGCCGGTCGAGGTGCTGGTGGCCAACGCCGGAATCACCCGGGACCAGCTGCTCGCGCTGATGAGCGAGGACGACTTCGCCGCGGTGCTCGACACCAACCTGACCGGCGCGTACCGGGTCGCCAAGCGCGCCGTGCGCGGCATGATCCGTATGCGGCGGGGACGGATCGTGTTCATCTCCTCGGTTGTCGGCCTGCTCGGCTCGGGCGGCCAGGCCAACTACGCCGCGTCCAAGGCGGGCCTGGTCGGCATGGCCCGCTCGCTGGCCAGAGAGCTGGGCACCAGGTCGATCACGGTCAACGTCGTGGCGCCGGGCTTCGTGGACACCGACATGACCACGGCGCTGCCCGAGGACCGGAAGGCCGCGATCCTGGCGAGCGTGCCGCTCGGCCGTCTCGCGTCCGCCGCCGAGGTCGCGGCTGCCGTCTCGTTCCTGGCCTCGGCCGACGGCGGGTACATCACCGGGGCGGTCCTCCCGGTGGACGGCGGCCTGGGCATGGGGCACTGACGGCCGGGCGAGCGGGCACCCGGCGACGGCGACGGCGACGGTGAAAGGCAGCGTGATGGGAATCCTGGACGGCAAGCGGATACTGGTGACCGGTGTGCTCACCGACGCGTCGATCGCGTTCCACGTGGCGCGGATCGCCCAGCAGGAGGGCGCGACCCTCGTGCTCACCGGGTTCGGGCGGCTCACCCTGGTGCAGCGCATCGCGAAGCGGCTGCCGGAGCCTCCACCCGTCCTGGAACTGGACGTCACCGACCCCGGGCAGATCGCGTCGCTGGCGGAGCGCGTATCCGAGCATCTCGACCGGCTCGACGGGGTCGTGCACAGCATCGGCAACGCCCCGCAGGCGGCGCTGGGCGGCAACTTCCTGCATACGGAGTGGCCGGACGTCGCCGCCACGCTGCACGCGTCCACCTACTCGCTCAAGGCGCTGGCCGTCGGGGCGCTGCCGCTGATGGGCGCCGGCGGCTCCATCGTCGGAATGGACTTCGACGCCAGCCTGGCGTGGCCGGGCTACGACTGGATGGGCGTGGCCAAGGCCGGCCTGGAGTCGTGCGCCCGGTACCTGGCCAGGGACCTCGGCCCGAAGGGGATCCGGGTGAACCTGATGGCGGCCGGGCCGCTGCGGACCATGGCGGCCAGGAGCATCCCGGGCTTCGACGGCTTCCAGGATCTGTGGGAACAGCGCGCCCCGCTCGGCTGGGACCTGTCCAATCCGGAGCCGGCCGCGCGCGCCTGCGTGGCCCTGCTCTCCGACTGGTTCCCCGCCACGACCGGCGAGATCGTGCACGTGGACGGAGGCGTTCATGCGATCGGCGGCTGACGGGCAGGGGCGCGAATTCTTGCATGCTGGCGCCGCCCTGCGCACCAGGTTTTTCGGCCGGCTACGGCTGGCCCGAGGCCGCCACGACGCGTGGCGCCCGGGCCCCCGCACAGGCAGCAACCTTGGCAGACGCGTAACATTAGGGCAATCATCGCGTAGCTCACATGTGACGATCGACGGCACTTCCGGCGGCCCCGCGTGATATCGATAGGAAGTTGTGACATTTACGGCTGGTATCTGTCGCTCCAGCGAAACTACGCTCTGAGCGAATCGTAGCCAGGACAAAGTGTCGCTGGCGCGCGATGGCGGTGCCAAGGGCGCGGGAGGTGCCGGGGTAGCGCCGACAGAGAGGCGGCGAGCGGTGTCACGATCAGCGTCGCGCGACGCCTGCCGCGGCAACGCGGGGCCGCGGTTTCCGGATGATCTAGCCTGTGGCCGGGTCAGCCTGCGTGCGCACGGCTTAACCGGGCGCCTCCGCACGAGCCGGATGGTTCACACGCGCGCACGCGCGCCAATGACGAAGGAGCGTAAATGAAGTTTTGGAGACGTAAGCTGCGCCTCGCGGCTGTTGCCGTGACCGCAGCGGTCGCCCTAACCGCTGCGGCGTGCTCGTCATCGGGCAGCAGCAGCCCATCGAGCAGTTCGTCGGGAACGCCGGTGAAGGGCGGGACCGCATCGGTCGCACTGCCGGCCGGGGTCACCTACGACTGGATCTTCCCGTTCTACGCGATCACGAACGCAAGCGTCTACAACGACGAGCAGTTCCAGTTCCTCATGTACCGGCCGCTGTACATGTTCGGCGGCAACAACAACACCTCGGTGTCCGTGAACTACCCGCTGTCGCCCGCCGACCCGCCGGTGTACAGCAACGGCGGCAAGACCGTGGTGGTCAACCTGAAGGGCTGGAAGTGGTCGGACGGCGAGACCGTCAACGCCCAGTCCCTGATCTTCTTCCTGAACATGACGCTGGCGGAGAAGTCCACGTGGTACGCCTACTCTCCGGGCCTGCTGCCGGACAACATCGTCTCGTACAAGGCCACCGGGCCGAACCAGGTCACGATCAACCTCAACAAGGCGTACTCCAGCATCTGGTACACCTACAATCAGCTCGCCGAGCTGAACCCGATGCCGCTGGCGTGGGACGTCACCAGCCTGGGCGCCAAGCCCGGCAGCGGCGGCTGCAGCACCGACAGCGCGGCCGACGGCTGGGCCAAGTGCAAGGCCGTCTACACCTTCCTCACCGCGCAGTCGAAGATCGCCTCCACGTACGCGACCAGCCCGCTGTGGTCGGTCGTCGACGGACCGTGGAAGCTGTCCAGCTTCAGCACCGCCGGACAGGTCACGATGGTGCCGAACAAGGACTACTCCGGCAGCCCCAAGGCGTCGCTGTCGGCGATCAAGTTCGTGCCGTTCACCTCGGACACCGCCGAGTACACGGCGCTGAAGACCGGGTCGGTCGACATTGGCTACATCCCCACTCAGGACCTGCCGCAGAAGCCGGCGAACTCCTGGGTTCCGGCCACCAACCCGCTGGGCAGCTCGTACTACCTGGAGCCGTTCCTGGACTATGGCATCCAGTACTCCCAGCCGAACTTCAACAACCCGCAGGTCGGCTACCTGGTCCGGCAGCTGTACATCCGCCAGGCCATGCAGTATGCCGAGGACCAGCCCGGCATCAGCAAGTCGATCTGGCGCGGCTACGCCACACCGGACGCCGGGCCGGTGCCGAACGTGCCGGCGAACCAGTTCGAGCCGGCGATCGAGAAGGAGAACGGCGGGCAGGGCCCGTACCCGTACGACCCGGCGAAGGCCAAGGCGCTGCTGACCAGCCACGGCTGGTCGGAGGTCGGCGGCGTGATGACCTGCCAGGAGCCCTCCAAGTGCGGCAAGGGCATCACCAAGGGCGAGCAGCTGAAGATGACGTTCGTCTACTCCACCGGTGTCGCCGCCGCCACCGCCACCTACGAGACGATCAAGTCCGAGGAGTCGCAGGTCGGCATCGACGTCACGCTCGTCGGCGAGTCGTTCAACACGATCATCGGCGAGAGCGCCCCGTGCGCGCCGATGGGCCCGAAGTGCAACGTGCAGGTGTTCTCCTACGGCGGCTGGGGCTTCGACGGCCCGGGCTTCGAGCCGACCGGCGAGTCGCTGTTCGCCACCGGCGCCGGGTCGAACTCGGGCAACTACTCCGACCCGACGATGGACAAGCTGATCGACGAGACGCACACCAGCAACAGCCTGGCGGTCTTCCACCAGTACGCCACGTACGGCGCGGAGCAGCTTCCGTACATGTGGGTGCCGGAGCCCGAGCCGTTCCTGATCCAGGCCGTGACCAGCAAGCTGAAGAACGTCACGTTCAGCCCGCTGTTCAACATGTATCCCGAGTACTGGTACTTCACCAAGTAGTTCCGCGGAGTGCTCCTGCCCGCCCGCCTCGCCCTACGCTCCGCGAGGCGGGCGGGCAGGCAGGCATCGGACACGTCAGGAAGCGGCGGTGCGCTGGCCGTGCACGGGGCACTGACACGGCCGCGGCGCCCGCTGAGCCAGCCCGGACATCACCAGGGACAGGATCGTCTCGAAGATGTCGTCGTCGGCGACGTCGGGCAGCTCGGCACGGATCTGCCAGGTGTTCGGGTACGCCGAACGGTCGACGGCCAGGTAGGCCCGGGTCCAGGCGGACCGGTCGAGATCCTGCAGCCGCTTGTCCAAGGCGAGGAACGTGGCCTCGCCGCCCGCCCATGACAGCGAGAAGTCGCCGAGCGCCCGATACATCACCGCGGCCTCCGGTCCCTCGAAGCCGGCCGCCAGCATCGCGCCGATCAGCACGTCGACGGTGCGCATCTCCGCTGGCCTCTGGGTCGTCCGGCATGCGGACAGCGATGCGGCGGCGGGATGCCGCAGGTAGGTGCGCCGGAGCCGCCGGGTGCAGTCGATGAGGGTGTCCACCCAGCAGTCGCTGGCGACCAGGCCGTCCATCGCCTCCTCGATCAGCTTGTCCGCGATCGCCAGGACGAGGTCGTCCTTGCTGGCGAAGTGCCGGTAGACCGCCGTCGGGTCCGCGCCCAGGGCCCGGCCAAGCTTGGGCATGCTGAACCCGGTCACGCCGGACTCGTCGAGGATCCGCAGGCTCTCGGTCACGATCAGCTCCTGCGTCAGGCTGCCGCGCTGAAGCCCTCGGCTAGCTCCTGACCTGCGCGCACGGGCGCCGGGGGCCTCCGCCTTCGCGGCGGGGCGCGTCACATCGTCTGCCACGCCAGTAGGGTATCGCCACGAAAATCCCTTGTCATAGGCATTGACAACAACTTTGACTGTTGGTTGAGTTATCCGGCAAAAGCCCGACCTGCGGGGGCGCTGCCCCCGCACTCCCCCGAAGACCTGGGAGCTCGGATGCGGCTCGGCGATGCAGGCGAACTTCTCTTCCGCAACGGGACCGTCTTCGACGGCAGCCGCTTCCTCCCTCCTGGCACCTGCGTCCGCGTCGCCCGGGGCAGCGTCACGGGGATCGGCCCCGAGGAAGCGCTCCGGCCCAGCGGGGCGCCCGATGCCGCCGAGCCGGTGGACCTGGACGGCGGCACCCTGCTGCCCGGCTTCATCGACGCGCACGCGCACCCGGTCTTCGCCGGCAACCAGATGCGGCGCTGCGACCTGCGCGGCGCCGACACCGCCGACGGCTACCTGGAGATCATCGCGGCCTACGCGCGCGAGCACCCCGACGAGGAGTGGATCACCGGCGGCGGCTGGGCGATGGCCGCGTTTCCCGGCGGCATCCCGACCCGGCAGGCGCTGGACGCGGTCACCGGGGACCGTCCCGCCTTCCTGCCGAACCGGGACGGCCATGGGTCGTGGGTGAACAGCGCGGCGCTGCGTGTGGCGGGCATCGACGCCGGCACCCCGGACCCGGCGGACGGCCGGATCGAGCGGGACGAGCGCGGCGAGCCGGCGGGCATGCTGCAAGAGGGGGCCGCCGTCCTGGTGTCGCGGCTGGTGCCCGTGCCCACCGCGGAAGACTGGTACCAGGCGCTGCTGGCCGCGCAGGGCTACCTGCTCTCCCTGGGCGTCACCGGCTGGCAGGACGCGATCATCGGCCGCCGCCACGGCGACGCCGACCCGATGATCGCCTACCTGCGCGCCGTCCGGGCGGGGACGCTGCACGCCACCGTCGTCGGCGCGCTGTGGTGGGACCGCGACAGCGGGATGGAGCAGCTGCCGGAACTGCTGGAGCTGCGCGAGGCCGGCTCCGGCGAGCAGGCGGGGGCGACGCGGCCAGCCGGGCGGTTCCGCGCCACGAGCGTGAAGATGATGCTGGACGGCGTCGCCGAGAACCACACCGCGGCGATGCTGGAGCCGTACCTGGACGCCGACGGCTGCTCCACCGGTCATGCCGGCCTGGACTTCATCGATCCGGAGCAGCTGCCCGGCTACGTCACCGCGCTCGACCGCGAGGGATTCCAGGTGCACTTCCACGCGCTCGGCGACCGCGCGGTGCGCAACGCCCTGAACGCGGTCGCGGCCGCGCGGGCCGCGCGGGCCGCCTCCGGCGAAGCCGGGTCCGGCGGCCGCCACCACCTGGCGCACCTGCAGGTCGTGCATCCCGACGACGTTTCCCGCTTCGCCGCGCTCGGCGCGACGGCCAACATCCAGGCGCTGTGGGCCACGCACGAGCCGCAGATGGACGAGCTCACGATCCCGTTCCTCGGCGAGCGCCGCTCCGGGTGGCAGTACCCGTTCCGGTCGCTGCAGGCCAGCGGGGCCTCGATGTGCGGGGGCAGCGACTGGCCGGTGAGCAGCCCCAACCCGCTGTGGGCGGCGCACGTCGCGGTGAACCGGAGCCTGCCGAGGGCGGCGGGCGGCACCGCCGACGACCCGTTCCTGCCGCAGCAGCGGCTCGGCCTGGCGTCGTTCCTTGCCGCTTACACCTCGGGCAGCGCCCGAACCAACGGCGTCGAAGCGGTGGCCGGATCGGTCCGCGAGGGCATGGACGCGGACTTCGCCATCGTCGACGCCGACCTCAGCCACATCGGTGACCACGAGATCGCCAGTGCGGCCGTCACCGCGACCTGGGTGCGGGGGCAGCTCGCTTACCAGCAGTGACCATCCCGCCGCGGCGGGGCGCATGAGCAGGAGGAGACATGGCCGGCAGACGAGGCATCTGGACGGCGGCAGCCGTCGCGGCAGCATTCGCGCTCGTGGCCTCCGGCTGCGGCAGATCGGCGGGAGGCAACGCCGCGGCGGGCAACATCTCGGCGACCAAGGGCCTGGTGGCCACGACCGCCACGGGCACCAAGCCGGTGTCGTCGATCACCTGGGCGGTCTACCGGGACGTGAACTCGCTCGACCCGATCTACGCCTTCGACTACCCCGAGAACACGGCGATCTCGCTGATGTGCGAGTCCCTGCTGCGGCAGGCTCCGGACGGGTCGCTCCAGCCCGGCATCGCCACGCTGTCGACCCCGTCGCCGACCAGGCTCGTGTTCACGCTCAGGCCGGGGGTGAAGTTCTGGGACGGCCACCCGGTGACGGCCGCGGACGTCGTCTACAGCCTGGACCGGAACACGAACCCTTCGCTGGGCGGGTTCTACAGCGAGGTGTTCAACCGGGTGAGCTCGATCACCGCGACCGGTCCCACGCAGGTGACGATCACGCTGAAGCAGCCGGATTACTGGCTGCAGGGCGAGCTGTCGTCGATGGCGGGCGTGGTCATCGAGAAGAGCTACGCGCAGGCACAGGGCAAGAACTACGGCACCCCCGCCGGCGGGATCATGTGCACCGGCGCGTATGAGTTCAAGTCGTGGAAGCCGGGCGTCGGCGTGACGGCGGTCGCGAACCCGCACTACTGGAACCCCAAGGTCAAGCCGCTGGTTCAGCAGATCCTGATCAAGGGAGCCCCGGACGTCTCCTCGTTCACGTCGGCGATGCTGACCGGCGGGATCCAGGGCTCGTACTCGTTCGGGCTGCCCACGCTCGACCAGCTGGAGCACAGCAAGGCGGTCTCGGTGTACCAGGGCCCCGGCTGGTCCACCGACGCGTTCATCGTGTGCAGCTTCAAGGGCGCACTCGGCGACGTGCGCGTCCGCCGGGCGCTGTCGCTGGCGCTGAACCGCCAGGCCATCATCGACTCGGTCTACAAGGGCGCCGCGCTGATGCCGAAGTGGCTGTCCAACCCGGGCACGTTCGGCTACGGCAAGTCCGTGTTCGACACCGCCTACAGCAGCGCGCCGTACCTGAGCCAGAACCTGGCCGAGGCCAGGAAGCTCGTGAAGCAGGCCGGGGCCACCGGGAAGACGATCACGATCGGCACCTCCAGCCAGCTGGCGAACATCTCCGCGGTGACCGGCGCGTACCAGGCGGCGGCCGAGGCGATCGGGCTGAACGTGGTGCTGAAGTCGGTGTCGGCGCAGAACTACATCAACTTCTTCACCTCGGCCAGCGCCCGGCAGGGCATCGACGGCTTCCTGACCGTCAACTACGGCGACTACGCCGACCCGGCCGCCATGCTCGCCACGCTCGACCTGCCCGGCGGCTCGCAGAACTACGACAACTTCAACGACCCGAAGCTCACCTCGCTGCTCGAGGAGGCGCGCAGCACGGCCAGCCCGGACAAGCGCGCCGCGCTCATGGTGCAGGCCGAGAAGATCAACAATCAGCTGCTGCCCTGGATCCCCGACGTCCAGCCGACATCCTTGCTGCTGCTGAGCCACAGCCTGACCGGCGCGGTCGCGTCGTTCGCCTACATGTTCGCGCCCTGGGCCAACAGCCTGGGCGGCAAGGGCTGAGCCGGTGCGCTGGCAGTTCTTCGCCCGCAGGCTGGCCATGCTGGCGGCCAGCCTGCTGATCGCGAGCTTCGTGATCTTCGCCGCCGTCTACGTGGCACCAGGCAACCCGATCTCGGCGCTGTCCGGCGGCCGGGCGCTGCCGGCCAGCAGCATCCGCGTCCTCGAGGCGCGCTACCACCTGAACGAGCCGTTCTTCGCCCAGTACTGGTACTGGCTCACGAACGCGCTGCACGGCAACCTCGGGATCTCGATCATTCTCCGGGAGAACGTGTCCACCCTGATCGCCTCGCGGATCTGGACGACCGCCGGGCTGGTGCTGTACGCGTCGGTGCTGATCCTGCTGTTCGGGATCGGCATGGGCATCGTGGCCGGCCTGCGGCCCGGGTTCCTCGACACGAGCACGCTGGTGGTCACCGCGATCTCGGCCGCGATTCCGTCCTTTGTCGCGGCGATCGTGCTGATCTTGCTGTTCTCTGTGAAGCTGGGCTGGTTCCCCGCGCTCGGCAACGGGACCAGCTTCCTGAGCAACCTCCAGCACTTCACGCTGCCCGCGGTCGCGCTGGCATTCTCGGCGCTGGCGATCGTTGCCCGGGTCACCCGCGCGTCGATCCGCGAGGAGAGCGACCGCGAGCACGTGCAGACCGCGATCAGCCGGGGCATCCCCGCCCGCCAGCTGATCCGCCGGCACATCCTGCGCAACGCGGCGATACCGATCACGACGATCGCCGGGATCACGATCGCGTCGCTGATCGCGGTCGCGGCCGTGGTCGAGACCGCGTTCAGCCTCAACGGGCTGGGGGCCTACCTGGTCCAGGCAGCGGAGTCGAAGGACCTCGCGGTCGTGCAAGGAATCTCGCTCGTGCTCGTCACCGCGTTCGTCGTGGTCAACATGCTCGTCGACGTGCTGTACGCGCTGCTGGACCCGCGCGTCTCGCTCGGAAGCCGGGCCCAGTGAGCGCGCAGGTGGTCGTCGCTGCCGTGCCGGGCACCAGGCGTTCCCGGCCGCTGTCCGGGCTGCGCGGGACCGGGGTCGCGGGGATGGTGTCCGCCGCGGTCATCGCGCTCGCGACGATCGCCGCGGTCTTCGGCCCACTCCTCGCCCCGTTCAATCCCGATCTCCCGAACCTGTCACTGGCCTGGGTCGGGCCGGTCGGGGGTCACCTGCTGGGCTACGACTTCCAGGGCCGTGACGTGCTGTCCCGGCTGCTGGCCGGCGCGCAGTCCTCGATGCTCGGCCCGCTGGCCGTGGTGATCCTCAGCATGGCCGCCGGCGCCGTGCTCGCCGTGGTCGCGGCGTGGCGGAGGGGTGCGGCGGACGCCGTGATCTCCTCCGGGCTCGACATCCTGTTCGCGTTCCCCGGCATCCTGCTGGCCGTGCTCGCCACCGCGATCTTCGGGGCCGGCCTGACCGCGGCGGCGATCGCGCTGTCGATCGCGTACATGCCGTACGTGGCGCGGGTCCTGCGCGGGGTGGCGCTGCGCGAGCGCGGCCAGCCGTACGTCGCCGCGCTCGAGGTGCAGGGCTCGTCGGCCACCACGATCTGCCTGCGGCACATCATCCCGAACATGCTGCCGCTGATCGTGGCGCAGGCGACCATCATGTTCGGCTGGGCCATGGTCGACCTGGCCGCGATCTCGTTCCTGGGCCTCGGTGTGCAGCCGCCGGCACCCAACTGGGGAGTGATGATCTCGGAGAACCAGACCGGCATCCTGCAGGGTTATCCCCTCCCGGCCCTGTCCGCCGGGGTCTGCATCGTCGCGGTGGTCATCGCGTTCAATATCCTCGGCGAGCGGCTGTTCGAGCAGGCCCAGGCGGCCCGGCGGTGACCGGCCCGCTGCTGCAGGTCGACGGGCTGACCGTGCGCCTCGAGGTGCGCGGCGAGCGGCGCCCGGTGCTCCGCGACGTCGCGCTGACCGTGCGCGAGGGCGAGGCACTCGGGCTGGTCGGCGAGTCCGGCTCGGGGAAGTCGATGACCGCCCGGGCGATCGACCGGCTGCTGCCGCAGGGCGCGGAGGTGGACGGTTCGATCCGGTTCGACGGCCGCGGCGTGCACACGCTGTCAGGGGCCGGCCTGCGCCGGTACCGCAACCAGGTCGCGATGATCTTCCAGGATCCGCGCGCGCACGTGAACCCGGTCCGGCGGATCGGCGACTACATGACCGAGGCGCTGCGGACGAACCTCGGGGTTACCGCGGCGGAGGCCAGCAGCCGGGCGTCGGACATGCTCTCCCAGGTCGGCATCGACGGCGGCGCGCGGCGGCTGCGGCAGTACCCGCACGAGCTGTCCGGGGGCATGCTGCAGCGGGTCATGATCGCCGCCGCGCTGCTGACCGAGCCGCGGCTGCTGCTGGCCGACGAGCCGACGACCGCTCTGGACGTCACCACCCAGGCCGAGGTCATGGCGATCCTCGACGGGCTGCGGCGCGAGTTCGGCCTGGCCATGCTGTTCATCACGCACGACCTGGAACTCGCCGCCGCGATCTGCGACCGCACCGCCGTGATGTACGCCGGCCAGATCGTCGAGGTCCGCGAGTCGGGCCGGCTGCACGACGACCCGCTGCACCCGTACACCGCGGCGCTGGCCGCCGCGCGCCCCGACATCACC
>JASHQP010000369.1 GCA_030039095.1 Streptosporangiaceae bacterium | reverse complement strand
TGCGGCCGGGCCGCTGGCTGGCCCGCCTGCGGATGGCCCGCCCTCCGAGCCGCCTGCGGCCGGGGCGGTGGGCAACGCCGGTGCCTGGCCCGCGGCCGTTGCTGCGTTTCCTGCGGCCCGCGGCTGCTCCTGCGGCCTTGGATGGTAGTCGGCGAAGAAGTTCCACCAGGCCCGGTCGACCGAGCCGGGGTCTGCCTGATAGCGCTGGTAGAGCTCGTCGACCAGCCATTCGTTGGGCCCGAAATCCGTGCTCGCGGAATTGGCTCCAGACGCTGCACCGCGCGGCGCCTCCTGCGCGCCACGACTGCCGTTCGCTGAAGCGGTCAGATCCGCGGCCGACTCTGGGGCATCAGCAGACACGGAGGACATCCCCCTCTTCCGACACTGGATTATCTGTCATTTCCGCACACCAGGCTACCCGTCGGCGCGTCTGGACTGCGTAGGCGTCTAGCGGTCCGTATCCGTCCAGTTACCCTGAGATGCGATCTCTGCCGTGGGGCTCCAGCCAGCTGATATACGGGCCCTTCGGCACGATTCGCGACGGGTTGACCCAACTCTGGGTCTGATAGTAGTGGCGTTTGATCTGATCGAAGTCGGTTGTATCGCCGAAACCCGGCCGCTGGTAAAGGTCGCGCGCGTAACCCCACAGGTACTGGTAGTCGATCAGCCGCCGCAGGTTGCACTTGAACAGGGTGTAGTAGACCGCATCGAACCTGGCCAGCGTCGGGAACAGCCGGACGTCCGCCTCGCAGGGCTCGCTGCCCAGCAGGAACCTGCGCCGGGCCAGCCGCTCGTCCAGCGCGTCCATGGTCGCGAACAGGGCATCGAACGCCTCTTCGTACTCCGCCTGCGTGGTGGCGAGCCCGGCCTTGTACACGCCGATGTTGACCGCGTAGTAGATCAGGGTGGCGATCGCGTCGATTTCGCGCCGCAGGGCGGCCGGGTAGAGGTCCGGCGAGCCCGGCCGGTGATAGCCGGTGAACTCGGTCTCGAGCATGATCGTGATCTGCGCCATGTCGTTAGAGATGATCCGCTGCGTCTGGGTGTCCCACAGCATGGGCAGCGTGCACTTGCCCTGATAGCCGGGGTCGGTGACCAGGTACAGCTCGGAAAGGAAGCGGGCTCCGGTGACCGGATCCACGCCGCCGTCGGTGTCGGGGAAGCGCCAGCCGTGTTCGCCCGAGATCGGGTCGGTCAGGCTCAGGCCGATGACCCGGTCGAGCCCGAGCAGGCTGCGCACGATCAGCGCCCGCTGCGACCACGGGCAGGCGAGCGATGCATAAAGCTGGTAGCGCCCCGGCTCCGCGAGGAAGCCACTCGATCCATCCCCCGTGATCCGCCCCGTGAACGTGCCCTGGTGGCGCACGAAACCGCCTGTCGAGGTCGGCTGAGGCATGGAGGGCATCACCATCCCTTCCGGGGCCGAGCGGGGCACTGCGTGCTTTCCTATCTACTAGACCACGGGTTACACCAGATCACGGCCGGCTTGCGCAGATCCCTGCATAGCCTCGGTGTTCGCGTGGACGCAGTACCTGAAGGGACGACGGCGCGGCCTCTCCGCGCGCGCAGGAAGGGGCAGCTGGTGAACTCGATCGTCAGCGAGCTGACCCACCTGTCCGGGTGGGTTGCCTACGCGGTGATCGCGGCGCTCGTGTTCGGCGAGACCGCGGTGTTCCTCGGGTTCGTGCTGCCCGGTGAGACGGCCGTGGTCCTCGGCGGCGTACTGGCCAGCCGGGGCCACCTGTCGCTGGCCACGCTCGCGGCCGTGGTCGTGGTGGCGGCGGTGACCGGCCCGGTCGTCGGCTACGAGATCGGCAGGCGGATGGGTGACCGCCTGTTCGCCGCGCGTGCCATGCGCCGGCTGCCTGGCGGGCCGCAGCGAGCCCGGGCGGTCCTGCGCGAGCGCGGTGGCCTCGCGGTCATGCTCGGCAGGTTCATCGCGTTCGTGCGTGCGGTGATGCCGGCCGCTGCGGGTGCCGTCCGGGTGCCCTACCGGACGTTCCTCCTCTACAACGTGGCCGGCGGGCTGGTCTGGGGCGTCGGCTACTGCCTGCTCGGGTACCTGGCGGGCTCGGCGTACGGCGTTGTGGAGCGCCGGGTTGGCACCGGGCTCGCGGTCGCGGTCGCCCTGGTCGTGGTCGCGGCCGTGGCCATCTGGGCCGTGCGCCGGCATCGCGCGCTCGCGTCCGGCGACGATGCCGAGCCCGAGGGCAGCGCGGATACCCAGGCGGGCGGCGGCCAGGTGCCCGACGTCGGTGACCTGCGCGCCGAACAGCGCGGCGACTGACCGGCTCAGGGCCGGCCGAACACGTCCTCGCGCCGGTGCCGCAGGCTCGGCAGGTCGGCCCGGATCTCAGCGGTCAGCGCGGTGTCGGCGTCGCCGACGGCGACGCCCGCCCGCGGCCCGAGATCGAGCCGCACCACGCCCATCGGGTCGACGAGCATGCTGCGCCCGCTGCCCGTCGGGGAGCGGGTGGGCGGCTCGGACCGGTCGGGAACCTGGTCGGCCGCTGCCACCCATACGGTGTTCTCGATGGCCCGCGCGCGGATGAGCGTGACCCAGTGCTCCTCCTTGAACAGCCCGGCCGCCCAGCAGGCCGGTACCACGATCAGGTCGGCGCCCCGGGCGGCCAGCGCCCGTGCGTGCTCGGGAAACCTGATGTCGTAGCAGATCAGGATGCCGACCCGCAGCCCGGAGATTTCGGCGATCACTGGCTCGTCCCCGGGCGCGATCTGGTCGGACTCACGCTGGCCGAGCGCATCGAACAGGTGGATCTTCCGGTAGGCCGCTGTCACGCCTCCGCGCGCGTCGAACGCGACAGCGGTGTTGTAGACCCGGTCGCCCGGCCCCGGCTCGTAGACCCCGGCGATCACGGCGATGCCGTGATCGCGCGCTGCCTCGGCAAGCCCGGTGCAGAACGAGCCGTCGGTGGGTTCGGCGATCGAGCGCAGGTCGCTCCCGAAGCGCGCCTGCGTCCCTTCGGGGAAGACCGCAAGCTCGGCGCCGGCCGCGGCCGCGTCGCCAAGAGCGGCCTTGGCGCGGCCGAGATTGACCGCCGGATCGGAACTGATCGGTACCTGGCAGAGGGCGACCCGCATGTCCGCAGCGTATGACACGACACGCGGCAGGCGCATCCACGGATTGACCGGGTAAGGGCCGCGGGCGCGCTGACCCACGGCCCTTACCCGGGCCCCCGGCTACCCCCCCGTCAGCGAACGCTCAGGGGCCCTCCGGCCAGGGCGGGGCCGCCCCTGGGGTCGAGGGCATCTGTGGGATCCAGGGCGTCCCGGGGGTCGAGGGCGTCCCGGGGGTCGAGGGCGTCGGTGAGGTCCAGGGCATCGGTGTGCTCACCGGCGGGCCAGGCCACCGGGCGCGGGTTCGCCGATGCCGTGCGGCCTGCGGGCCGGGCGATGCCGGTGGCCCGGAACCCCAGCAGCCTCCTCGCGGCGCCCGTCAGGTTTCCCGGGGCCCGCCCGGCGATGCTGCGGGCGCGCTCTTCGCGCCAGCTGGCAAACGTTACGAGGATGACGGCGGCGAGCGGCACGCCCACGATCAGTACGGCGATGGCGGTCAGCAGGATGATCATCGCGCTCACTTCCCCGAGTCAGGGGTGGCACATCGCCCGGCGTGTCTCCTGCCGCCACCGATGTTTCCACCGATTAGACTCATACCAAACAGTGGTGTGTTTAAACCAGCCTGGGTGGGTAGATTCCAGCTATCCAGATGGTGAGAATCATGGGTATGAGTTAGGGGCGAGCAGTGGCTCACGCGCGGTACCAGCAGATCGCCGACGGCCTGCGGGACCAGATCGCCCGTGGGATGTACGGGCCGGGCGAGCGGCTGCCAAGCGAACCTGACCTGATGCAGACCTACGAGGCGTCGAGAAACACGGTCCGGCTGGCGATAGCGCTGCTGACCAACCAGGGCCTGGTGGTTACCCGGCAGGGCCTTGGCACGTTCGTGCAGCAGCCGACCAGGCCGTTCACCGCCCTGCTGTCCCGGGTCAACGTCTCACCCGACGCCTATCACGCTGATGCGGCACTGCCGGTGGTCGGGCCGGCCGCCGATCAGCCCGAGCGGGCGACGTCGGTCGTGGTCGAGACGGCCGAAGCGAGCGCAAGCGTTGCTGGGAGCCTGGACATCAAGCAGGGCGATCCCGTGGTGATCCGCAGGTCCCAGCGATTCCTCGGGGATGTCCCCTGGCTCCTCGTGGCGTCGTTCTTCCCGATGGACCTTGCGCGCGGGACAGCTCTGGAGCAGGCGGGCAATATCGAGCAGGGCAGCATCAAGCTGCTCGCCGACATCGGCCATCCCCAGCAGGGCTTCAGGGACGAGATCGGCGTTCGGATGCCAGACGCGCGCGAGTTCGAGTTCTTCGGCCTGACCACGGGCACGCCGGTGATCGTCGTCGGCAGGACGGCCTACAGCACGACCCGGCCGATCCGGATGACCCGTTACGTGTACCGCGGTGACCGGGTGCGGCTCGCCCACGAGGTGGCCACGATCCCGGAGAAGTACCAGGACGCGGGCGGCTGAGCCGCGGGACCACCGCCGCTCGGTCCAGCTCTATCGACCCGAGCAGCCGTGCCGCCTGGCGCTGCTGGCCATCGAGTGCCTACCCGCCAGCGATTGTGGCCGGTTATCGTGAATGGGTGATCGCGCTTCTTCTTGCTGCGGTCGCGGTGGGACTGTCGAACCTGGCCGCGTCGATCGGTATCGGTGTTGCGGGTGTGACCGCGCGGACCCGGTTGCAGGTCGGGCTCGTTTTCGGCGCGTTCGAGGCGGGGATGCCCATCGTCGGGCTGCTGATCGGCCAGCGGATCGCCAGCGATCTCGGCACGGCTGTGCGCTGGCCTGGTGCGATCCTGCTGATGATCGTCGGCGCGTCCGCCCTGGTTCGGTCGCTGCGGGAGCGCCGCAGGAGCGCGGCCGGCGAAGCGCCGCGGCCGGCGGCCCCCCCTGCGCTCCCACCCCGTCGGCTCGGCCGCCTCCTGGTCAGCGGGTTTGTGCTCAGCCTGGACAACCTCGTCGTGGGCTTCGCGCTTGGCACCTACCAGGTCGGCATCCTGTCGGCCGCGATCCTGATCGGCTTGGTCAGCGTCGCCATGTCGCTCGCAGGCCTGGAACTCGGCAGCCTGCTCGGCCGCTGGGCCGGCCAGCGCAGCGAGCAGATGAGCGGCCTCATCCTCATCCTCGTCGGCGTCGCGATCGCCGGCGGTGCGTTAAGTTAGCCGCGGGTGAGTGGAGGTTACTCCTCGAGGCGGAGGGCGGCCTTGGGGCACGAGTTCACGGCGTGGCGCACCGCGTCGGCGAGGCCCGGCGGGACCTCGGACACCAGGATGTGCAGCTCGTCCTCGTCGTCTACCTCGAACACCTCGGGCACGAGGCCTGCACAGACCGCGTTCGCCTCGCAGGCGTCACGGTCGACCGAAACCTTCACGTGGCTCCCTTGGACTCGTTGTAGTTCGGAGTAGAGCATGTCCCGGCGCGCGCGGGCAAGCGCGAAGCGAGACACTAACGGGCATGCAACAGAGCTTCCCAGCGGACCTCGCCCAGATGGCCGAGTCGGCCCGGGGTTTCATGCCGCCGCCCGAGGGCCGGGCGCTCTACGACACCGCGATCGCTTACGCGCCTCGCGGCCCGGTAGCCGAGATCGGAACCTACTGCGGCAAGTCAACGATCTACCTGGCGGCCGCTGCCCGCGCGGCGGGCCAGCTCGTGATCACCGTTGATCACCACCACGGCTCGGAGGAGAATCAGCCGGGCTGGGAGTACCACGACCCTGGTCTCGTCGATCCGGTGACCGGGCGGATGGACACGCTGCCGCACTTCAGGTCCACGCTGGCGGCGACCGGCCTCGAGGAACATGTGATCGCCATCGTGGGCAGGTCCGCCGATGTCGCCGGGCTGTGGCGCACGCCGCTCGGAATGCTGTTCATCGACGGCGGGCATACCGACGCCGCGGCGACGGCCGACTACGAGGGCTGGGCACCGTGGGTGGCAGCGGGCGGCGCGCTGGCCATCCACGACGTTTTCCCCGATCCGGCCGATGGCGGGCAGGCCCCGTACCGCATCTACCAGCGCGCGCTGAAGTCGGGCGGGTTCGCCGAGGTCCGGGTGGAGGGGTCGCTGCGGGTGCTGGAGCGCGTCGGCGAAGGCATCGGCTGACCGGGCGGGCCGTCAGAAGCGGCCAGGGCAGCGCAGGAGGCCGGTGATGCGGGTCATACGGCGCTGGCCGGTGCGGCGGGCGGCCGGTCGGCCTCCGGTTCGCAGCCGCAAGCGGCTGCGTCGACCGGTGACCCGACGGCCCACCGTGCCGCGGCGTCGCTGAAGATCCCCGACCCGCCACTGGCCCCGGACAGCGCGTCGGCGGCCAGAACCACCGCCGCCGCCGTCCAGCTGCTCTGCTCGTTCGGGAAGTGTGTCCGGTTCGCGAACTGCCAGCCGGTCCAGTAGCTGCCGTCCGGGTCACGCAGGTGCTGCACCTCGTCGAACAGCTCCAGTGCCCGGGAGTGATCGCCGATCGCGTCGAGCGCGAGCGCCAGCTCGCAGGTCTCGGCGCCGGTAACCCAGGGCTGGTCGCTCACGCACCGGATGCCGAGGCCGGGCACCACGAACGTCTCCCAGCCGGCGGCGAGCCGCTGTGCTGCGGCGCGGCCGCGCAGCGGTCCCCCGAGCACCGGGTAGTACCAGTCCATCGAGAAGCGGCTCTTGTCGGCGAACGCCTCGGGGTGGCAGGCCACCGCGTGCCCGAGCTGGCCGGCCGCCAGCTCCCAGTCCGGCTGGGGCTCGCCCACGTACTCGGCGAGCGAGATCGCACAGCGCAGCGCGTGATGCATGCTGGAGCTGCCGGTCAGCAGGGCGTAGGAGGCAGGTGCGCCATCGGCCCGGCGCTGCCAGATGATCTCGCCACGGGGCTGCTGGAGGCCGAGCACGAACTCGATCGCGTTGCGCGCCATCGGCCACATGCGCTGCACGAACGTGTCGTCGCGGGTGACCTGGAGTTCGTGCCAGACCCCGACCGCGCAGTAGGCGGCGTGGTTGCTCTCCACCGCGTCATCGAGGGCGGCGCCATCCTCGGCGCACTTCGGCCACGACCCGTCGGGCCGCTGGGTGGCCCGCAGCCACTCGTAGCCGCGGCGCGCCGCGGCGCGGAGCCCGCACACGCTGAGCGCCATCACGCACTCGATGTGATTCCAGGTATCGACGTGGCCGTCCGGCCAGCCGATCGCGCCGTCGCGCCGCTGGACGGCGGCGATGCTCTTGCCCGTGGCCAGCACCTGCTCCGCGGTCAGGATCCCGGGAACCGAGGGCAGCCTGGCGCTGGCCACGCTTGCCCTTTCCGGTCCGGGGCGCCTCAGGCGCGCGCTGGCCAGGCTCTCAGGCCGCCGCATGTGCTTCCTCGGGCCGCGGCGAGCCGGCGGTTTCGGTTTTCCGGACGCTGCCGCCGTCCGCATCGGCGGCGGCCGCGGCCGGCTTGGTGGCATACACGACGATGCTCTTGCCGATGACCGGGTTGAGCGCGCGGTCGGCCAGTCGCATGATCGAGGGTTGCTTCATGATCTCCCAGACCAGTAGCCGGTGGTAGGCACGGGCCAGCGGATGACCGTCGTCGTGCACGCCGACCGCGCATTTCAGCCACCAGTACGGTGAATGCAGCGCGTGGGCGTGATGGTGACCGCCGACGGACAGGCCCGCCCGGGTCAGCTTCGCCTCGAGCTCGCGGCGGGTGAAAATCCGCAGGTGGCCGCCTGGCACGTTGTGGTAGTCGTCGGACAGCCGCCAGCAGACCCGCTCCGGGAGCCAGGCGGGCACCGTCACGGCCGCCCGGCCGCCCGGCCGCAGCACCCGCGCGATCTCGTTCATGGCGGCCTGGTCGGCCGGGATGTGCTCGAGCACCTCGGCGGCGATCACCCGGTCGAAGGACCCGCTGGGAAACGGCATCGCCGTAGCGTCCGCCACGACCGCGCTGGCGGACCCGGGCGCGGGCGCCTCGCCCGCCTCGGCCATCGCCGCGAACATGCTCGTGACCTGGTGCAGCTCGCCCTCGTCGGTGTCCAGCGCCACCACGTGCGCGCCGCGGCGCAGCGCCTCGAAGGCGTGCCGGCCCGCACCGCAGCCCAGGTCGAGCACGCGGTCGCCGGGCTGGATGGGGAACCGGGAGAAGTCGACGGTCAGCACGGCGCTGCCCCGCGCCGCGCCGCGGCCGCCTCGATCGCGAGGCGGTACTGGGCGACGGTGGCCCCGGCAACCGCTGGCCAGGCGAATCGCTCCTGCACCCGTCGCAGCGCCAGCGCGGAGAGCCGCTCGCGCTCCGTGGCCGAGTCGTGCAGCAGCCGCAGCGCGACGGCCAGTTCCTCGGCGTCGCCGGGGGTGACCAGCAGTGCGGCGTCGCCGGTCACCTCGGGCAGCGCACCGGTCCGGCTGGCGATCAGCGGGGTGCCCGACGCCATGTGCTCGACCGCGGGCAGGGAGAAGCCCTCGTAGAGCGAGGGCACCACGGCGATCTCCGCGGACGCGATGAACTCGGCGAGCTCGATGTCGCTGATCCCGCTGACGAACCGCACCCGGTCGCCGAGGGCAAGCTCGGCGACCAGCCGTTCGGTCGGCCCGCCCGAGGCGGGCTTGCCGACCACGGTCAGCTCGACGTTGCGTTCCGTGGTGACCTTGGCTACGGCACGCAGCAGCGTCGAGATGCCCTTTACCGGCGAGTCGGCACTGGCCACGGCCACGATCCGGCCGGGCACGCGAGGCGCCTGCCGGGGATGGAACAGGCGGGTGTCCACCCCGAGCGGGATCACGTGCACGCTGGAGCGCGGCACCCTGAAGTCGCGGCAGATGTCCTCGCAGGAGGACTGCGAGCCGGTGAGCACGGGGCCGACGCGGCGGGCGACCCTGCCCTGCATCCGGACGAATCCGTACCAGCGCCACTTGGACAGGCGGGACAGACCCCTGGCGGCGGCCAGCTCGATCCGCCGGTCCACGCTGATCGGGTGGTGGATGCTGGTGACCAGCGGCAGGCCGAGGCGGGCGAAGCCCAGCATGCCGTAGGCGAGCACCTGATTGTCATGAACGATGTCGAAGTCGGCCGTGCGCGTGCGCAGTGCCCGCAGTGCCCGCAGGCTGAACGTCAGCGGCTCCGGGAACGCCCCGGTCCACATCGCGGCGACCTCGAGCGCGTCGATCCAGTCGCGGTACTCGCCGGGCTTTGGCGTGCGGAACGGGTCCGGCTCCCGGTACAGGTCCAGGCTGGGCAGTGTGCGGAGCACCGGGCCGGGTTCGAGTTCCGGGTACGGCTGGCCGGAGAACACCTCTACGTGGTGGCCGAGAGCGGCCAGCTCGCGGGACAGATGCCTCAGGTAGATTCCCTGGCCTCCGCAGTGCGGCTTGCTCCGGTAGGACAGCAGCGCGACGCGAAGAGGTCGCTCGGCAGTGCTGGACGCGACGGCCGGCCGCAGGTCGGCCCGAGCGGCTAGCAGGGGGGCTCCGGGGGGCGTGGCCTCCCGGTCTGGGGGTCCGGGGGTTACCCCCCGGGCTGGCACTGGGGCTCCGGGGGGCGTGGCCCCCCGGTCTGGGGGGTCCGGGGGGTTATCCCCCCGGGTAGACACGGACTCCACGCTCACGCAGGTTTGCCTCCTCATCTGCCGCTGGCAGCCAGCATGGTAGAAGGCGTGCCCGCGTGACCCCCTAAGCAGCGAACATTACCAGGCGGTATCTTGCGTTCTCTTGCGCCCCATAGGTAAAGGTGTGGGGATGCTCGAGCGGCCTGTCTGTGGGTAAGCTGCCGCGACGTGACCGATGGTCCGCCGTGGTCACGGCAGGCCCGAACGATGGGGAGACTCCGCTGACAAAGCGCGCGCTGATCACCGGCATCACCGGCCAGGATGGCTCCTACCTGGCTGAGCATTTGCTGTCGGAGGGATACGAGGTCTGGGGCCTGGTCCGGGGCCAGGCCAACCCTCGGGTGCGCCGGGTGCGCGAGATCCTCGGCGACGTCCGTCTGGTCCGCGGCGACTTGCTCGACCAGGGCAGCCTGATCTCGGCGGTCGAGCGGGTGCAGCCCGACGAGGTCTACAACCTGGCCGCGATCTCGTACGTGCCGATGTCCTGGCAGCAGGCCGAGCTGACCGGGGAGGTCACCGGGCTGGGCGTGCTCCGGGTGCTCGAGGCGATCCGGGTCTGCAGCGGCATCAGCGCGTCGCGCAGTCCCGGGCACGGCCAGATCCGGTTCTACCAGGCGTCGTCTTCGGAGATGTTCGGGAAGGTGCGGGAGTCGCCACAGTCCGAGCAGACCCCGTTCCATCCGCGCAGCCCCTACGGCGTGGCCAAGGCCTACGGCCACCACCTGACCCAGAACTACCGCGAGTCGTACGGGATGTTCGCCGTGTCCGGCATCCTGTTCAACCACGAGTCGCCGCGCCGGGGCGCCGAGTTCGTCACCCGGAAGGTGTCGCTCGGTGTCGCCAAGATCAAGCTTGGCTACGAGAAGCAGCTGCGCCTCGGAAACCTGGGTGCGAGCAGGGACTGGGGGTTCGCCGGCGACTACGTCCGCGCGATGCACCTGATGCTGGGGCGCGCCGAGCCCACCGACTACGTGGTGGGGACCGGAGTCACGCACAGCGTCGGCGAACTGGTGGAGCTGGCATTCGGCGTCGTGGGTCTCGACTGGCGGGACCACGTCGTCACCGACGCCGCGTTCATCAGGCCCGCCGAGGTAGACCAGCTGTGCGCGAACCCGGCCAAGGCCTCGAGCGAGCTCGGCTGGGCGACCCAGATCGGCTTCGAGGAACTGGTCACGATGATGGTCGAGGCCGACCAGAAGCTGCTCAGCGAGTCCGGAGGGAACGCCGAAGACTCATTCGGGCCGGACGCCTGGTAACCCAGGCCGGCTCGCCGTCAGGAGACCACGGCTCCGACCGCGGCCCCGATCCCGTAGGTCAGGGCCGCCGCGACACCGGCCAGCAGCAGCTGGCGCGCTGCCCCGCGCAGGAACGGGCGGTCGGTGATCCGCGCGACGAGGCCGCCGCCGGCGAAGGCGGCGAGCGCGGCGAGCGCGAGCGACACCCAGAGCACGCTGAACCCGGCCAGGTAGGGAAGCAGCGGGATCAGCGCGCCGATCGCGAACGTCACCAGCGAGGCACCCGCCGCGGTCAGCGGGGACGGCAGCTCCCCGGGATCTACCCCCAGTTCCTCCTGCACATGAACCTGAAGTGCGTCCTCCGGGTGCCGGGAGAGCTGCCCGGCTACCTCGTAGGCGAGGTCGGCGTCCACGCCGCGCTTCCGGAACACCGCCGCCAGCTCATGCCGCTCCGCCTCGGGGTGGTGTTCGAGCTCGTACTTTTCCTTGCGGACCTCGGCCCCGATCAGCTCGTTCTGCGAGGACACCGAGACGAACTCCCCGGCGGCCATCGAGAACGCCCCGGCAGACAGCCCGGCGAGGCCCGCCAGCACCACGGCGTGTGCCGAGCCGTGGCCACCGCTCACCCCGGCGATCAGCGAGACATTCGTCACCAAACCGTCCATGGAGCCGAACACCGCAGGGCGCAGCCAGCCTCCGGAGACGTCCCGGTGGTGGCCGTGAAGGTCATGGCCATGGACGTCATGGCCGTGTGGCCGGGCGTCCTGGCCATGCGGCCTGCTGCCGGAGAGCATTTGCTCATTATTCATGCCCGGAGGCGTTCAAGCTGGGGCAGATGGCTGGTTGGCGCCCGGCACCAGGCCCAGGCCGCCGGCCCGCAGCACGCCGAGTATGCGCTCGATGTCCTCACCGAACGGCTGGTCAGCGCCGACCGGTCCCACGATCTCGGCCAGCCGTGCCAGCACCTGACGGCTCCCGTGCGGCGTGGCCCGCTGCGACAGCGAGCAGGCCCGGTATCCGGCCAGCAACTCGCACGCGGTGACCGCCCTTGCGTGGCGCAGTGCGCCGTGCAGCGCCTCGGCGGCCTCCCAGGCGAACGACTGCACGTCCTCCTGGCCACCGGAGGTCTCGGCGAGCCCGATCGGCGATCCAATCGCGAGCCGGCGAAGCGCATGTGCCTCTCCGACGGCGCGCTTGTGCACGGCGACGAGCCCGGCGTCCGGGCCAGGGCGCGCCGCAAGCTGGGCGGGCAGGCCGGTCACCCGGGTGTCGAGCAGCCGGTGCAGGCGCGCCGACGAGACCTCGGCCGCGTGCGCAAGCGCGGCCGTGAGCAGGTCACAATGCGCGGCGAGGTCGATCCCGTGGAATCCCGCGGTGCCGGTGAACCTCCCGTCGAGAAACGCCGGGGAGTCGGTCACCCCCGCGAGCGCGCGCTCGGCCGCCGCCATCAGCGCCTCGCCCGCACGCAGCACGTGAGCCAGAACCGGGCCGGCCACCCGGAACGACACCGGGGCCTGCAGGGCGCGAGGCTCCGGCAGTTCGCCGGCCGCGGTGCGGAGCCGCCC
>JASHQP010000368.1 GCA_030039095.1 Streptosporangiaceae bacterium | reverse complement strand
CCGGCCAGCAGGTTCCCGGCCGCGGCCGCGCCCGCGCCGTGCACGTCCGCCGCATCGCCCAGCGCTCGCTCACCGGAGTAGCTCGCCGAGCCGCCCGAAGCGTCCACGACCACGAGTTGCCGGAACGCGACGTCTGGGGCGCGGTCGACGAGGCCCGCGAGCGCGCCGCCCGCAGACGCCCCGCTGGCGATCGCGTCCAGCAGGTCCCCGCGCAGCCGAGGGTCGGTGGTGCTCTGGCTGCACACCGCGCCGACGCCGGCCCGTACTGCGGCGCACCGCGCGGCGACCGCCATGCTCGCCGAGGCGATGACGGCGCCGACCGCACCCGTCCGCTCGCAGCGGCCGACCAGCGAGAACGTCATGGCTTCACCGCCACCACGGTGACCTCGACCAGCCATTCCGGCCGGGCGAGCGCGGACACGACCAGGCCGGTGAACACCGGGTAGACGCCCGCCAGGCGCCGCCCGAGCACCCGGTACACCGGCTCCCGGTGCCGGATGTCGGTCAGGTAGACCGTGCAGCTCACCACGTGCTCGATGGACGCGCCCGCCTCGGCGAGCAGCGTCTCGACGTTCGTCATCACCTGCTCGGCCTGGCCGGCCGGGTCGCCGGTGTGGACGTTCTCGCCGGTGTCCAGGTCCTGCGGCACCTGGCCGCGCAGGTAGACGGTGTTCCCGGCCACCACCGCCTGGCACAGGTCGTTGTCGAGCCGCTGCTCCGGATAGGTCTCGGCGGTGTTGAACGGCCGGATCCGCAGATGCCCTCCGGCGGTGATCGGGTCTATCACTTACGCACCTCGTCTGCGACGCCGGAGTACCGGGACACCACGTCCAGCGGTCCGCTGAAGTCGTAGTTGTTGTAGACCGCCAGCAGGTGCGAGAACGGCGGCGACTGCGCGAACAGCTGGAACGTCAGCCGGTGCCCGGCGTAGTCGGAGTTGAGCAGGTCGCGGGCCAGCGCGAACAGCTTGCGGCGCTCCTCGGCCGGGATCTCGCCTACGCGGAAATATTTCCGCAGCCACTCACCGCCGCCGTCGCTGTCGAACATGGCCTTGCTGGGCATCAGGCTGACCTGGCAGCCGCAGAGGTCCCGGACCGTGTGCATGACCGCCGGAAGCTGGGTGGACGCGAACACCCGGGCGGCGTACATCATCGGCTGGTTGGGCATGAGCAGCCCGCCCGGGCTGGGCTCGGCGAGCTCGATCGCCGCGGTCAGGTGCGCGTTGATGCCCTCGCGGTAGCACGCGATCTGCGCGATCTTCTCCCGCACGCCCTGGTGCATCGTGACCCCGGTGGACTTCGCGCTGGCGTACGCCACGCCGAGCAGGAAGTCGGCGAAGCGGCCGTAGCGCTGCACGTACGGGAAGATGCTGTAGCGGTGCAGGGTGGCGCGGATGAACGCGGCCGCCTTCGTGTGCCGGTAGAAGAAGACGTTCTCCCAGCCGATCTCGACGTCGTCGAAGACGATCATCGTGTCGATCTCGTCGTACCTGCTGGTCAGCGGGTAGTCGTCGGCGCTGCGCCCGTCGGCGAACGCCGACCGGCAGATGTGCTTGATGCCCGGCGCGCCCATGTCGGCGAGGAACCCGACCGCGTAGTCGCTGAGCACCTCGTTGTTCCACTCGCCGATGGTCGGCTTCACGAACGCCTGGTTGGCGTACGCGGCCGCGGTCTCGAACTTGGCGCCACGCACCACGATGCCGCTGTCCGTCTCACCGACCACGTGCAGCAGCACGTCGGGATCCTGGTCCTGCGGGCGGACGGAACGGTTGCCTTTCGGGTCGGTGTTGGCCGACACGTGGAACGGGTCGAGCAGTTGCGCGCGGCGCACGTGGTGGGCGATGTTCGCGGAGAACTGGGGGTCTATCTCGCTGAGAACGTCCTGACCGTCGAACAGCGACCACATCTCGCCGACGGTCTCGTCGCCTACCCGGGTGACCACACCCCCGGCGTCGTCGAGGATCGCGTCGACCGTGGCCCGCTTGGCCTTCCAGTCGTCGCGGGTGTGCGGCGGGCGCGAGGTGGTGGCGCAGCGCTCGGCCGACTGCTCGTCGGTGTAGGTCAGCAGGTCCGCGGCGCCGGCCTCGTGGCCGAGGTCGTAGATCCGGGCACGCAGGTTGACCATCGGCGCGAAGGCCGGGTGCGCCGGGACGTCGCTGACCCGTTCACCGTCGATCCATACCTCCCGGCCGTCGCGCAGCGACTCGATGTAATCCTTGCCGGTTCGCAGCACTGTCCCGCTCCTCGCCTTTCGTGAGTTCCATGACTTCCTGAAGGACGGCGCGCAGCTGCCTGGCGCCGGTGGCGATGGAGCCGGCGCGGATCCGCTCGGCGGGAGAGTGCATGTTCTCGCCCTCGCAGCAGCCGAGCGCGACCGCCGGTATGCCGGCGGCGAGCGCCGCGTTCGCGTCGGTCGAGCCGTCGCCGGTCGTGTCCGGCAGGCCGATCGAGCGGCGGGCGCTCAGGACGGCGGCGACCAGGGGATGGGAGCGCGGCACGGAGCCGGCCGGCCGGCTGTCCAGGCGGTCCACCGACAGCCGCAGGCCGGCGGCGACCTCGAGGCCAGCCAGCGCGGCGTCCTGGTCGTCGAGCTCCGCCTGGTCGGTCGAGCGCCACTCGACGGCCGCGGTCGCCCGGGCGGCGATCGCATTGACGCCGGTTCCCCCGTCGACCAGGCCGACGTTGACCGGGCGCCGGGCCGGGGCCGACGCGGTGATCTCGTGCAGCAGCCGGACGAGCTCGTGCACGGCGCTCGGCCGGCCGCGGTCCCACCACGAGTGCCCGCCCGGGCCGGTGACCTCCAGGCGGACCCGCAGCGACCCGACCGCGTCGGTGAACACGCGGTCGCAGCCGTGGCCCTCCAGGGCGAGCACCGCCTCCGGCGTCAGCTCGCGGCAGGCGTGGCGTGCGCCGCACAGCCCGCCGAGCCCCTCCTCGCCGACGGTGAAGACGATCACCAGCGGAGCCGGCTCGTCAACGTCGTGCTCGGCCACGGCGACGGCGGTCGCGACCGCGATCGCGTTGTCGCCGATCCCCGGGCCGGCCAGCCAGCCGTCCCGCTCGGTGATGCGGCGCACCGTGGACTCGCCGAAGACGTCGTCGACGTGAACGAGCACAGCCAGGCGGTAGGGCGGCGGGCCGAACGCCCACACCAGGCTGCCAGCCCCGTCGACGCGCCGGCTGCCCGGCGCGCCGTGCAGCCGCCGAAGCAGCCAGTCGATGCGCACCCGCTCACGGCCGGTCCCGCCGTCGAGCTCGGCCAGGGCCACGGCGTCGGCGGCGATCGCCGCGGGATCGAGAGCCGTGTCTGTCATGTCACCCTGGCCAGCCGCAATTCGCGCCGTACCGCGCAGATTGGGGCACGACGTACTACTTTGCTAGACCATTGATATAGTTCGTTGGCATGGAGAGTCAAGGGCCCGAACCGGCTTTCGCCGACGTCGGCGAGGTCATCGCGGCCAACCTGCGCCGGCTCCGGACCGCCCGCCGGATGTCGCTGGCGTCGCTCGCGACCCGCGCGGACGTGGCGAAGGCGACCCTGGCGAACCTGGAGCAGGGCCGGGGCAACCCGACGATCGAGACCCTCTGGTCGCTGGCCATCGGGCTCGGCGTCGCGTTCAGTGATCTTCTCGAAGACCGGCGCGAGACGACCACGGTCGTGGTGCGGGCTCAGCAGGGCGCACGGGTGCGCGGGTCGACGCCCGGCGGCAAGCTCGACCTGCGGCTGCTCGACCGGGTGGAGCGCGGTGGCCTGGTCGAGGTGTTCGCGATGTTCCTGCCCGCCAGCACCGAGCACCTGGGCAGCCCGCACGGCAACGGCGTCGTCGAGCGGGTGTTCGTGCACGAGGGCACGATCACGGTCGGCCCGGTCGGCGAGCAGATCACTCTCGGCCCGGGCGACTACGCCCGGTACAGCGGCGACGGCCCGCACGTCTACCGCTCGGCGGACGCGGACTGCCACGGCATGCTGCTGGTCGGGTACCCGCCCGCGTGACCACATTCGACTACCTCGTGGTCGGCGGCGGGACCGCCGGGTGCATCGTCGCCGCGCGGCTGGCCGAGGATCGGCCGGTCTCGGTCGGCCTCGTCGAGTGGGGCCCGAGCGACGAGCACGAGCCGCGGGCGCGGTCGATCCGCCGGTGGGCGGAGATGCTGGAGGGCGAGTACGACCTCGACTACCGCTCGGTGCCGCAGGAGCGCGGCAACTCGGGGATACGCCAGGCGCGGCTGCGCATCCTCGGCGGCTGCTCCACCGCGAACACGATGATCTCCTGGCGGCCCCGCGTCGCCGACCTGCAGGAATGGGTTGACCTCGGGGCCCACGGCTGGGACGCGGCCACCGTGCACCCGTACTACGAGCGGCTGCAGGCCCCGATCACCCCGGTGCCGCCGCAGGACCAGAACCCGTTCGTCGCGGAAGCGATCAGCTCGGCGAGCGCCGCGCTGGGCCTGCCGGTCCGGTCCACCTGGAACGACGCTGACGTCATCGAGGGAACCGGCTTCTTCGAGATCGGCTACGACCCGGACACCAACACCCGGTCGTCGGCGTCGATCTGCTACCTGCACCCGGCCCAGCGCAGCCGCGCCAACCTGACCGTGCTGCTGCAGACCCGGGCGCTGCGGCTGATCCTGGACGGCGCCAACCGCGTTACCGGCGTCGTGGCCCGGGCGGCCGGCGGAGCGGTCTCGGAGCTCTCTGCCCGCCGGGAGGTGGTGGTCTGCGCCGGGGCCATCGACTCGCCCCGGCTGCTGCAGCTGTCCGGGATCGGGCCGGCCGGCGTGCTCCGCGCCGCGGGCGTCGATGTCCGCGTCGACCTGCCGGGGGTCGGCGAGAACCTGATGGATCACGCCGAGGGCATCGTTGTGTGGGAGGTCGCCGAGCCGCCGTCGCGGCTGTGCGCGACCGGCTGGGATGCCGGGGCGCTGGTCCGGCTCTCTCCGGAGGCGGCGCGGCCGGACATCACCATGCACTTCCCGGTCGAGGCCTGGGTCGACCACGTCGTGGCCCACGGCGTCCAGATGCCGCCGTACTACATGGCGATCGCGCCGAACGTGTCCAAGCCGCGCAGCCGCGGCCGCGTCTGGATCACCAGCGCCGACCCCGGCGACCCGCCCGCGATCGACTACCGCTACTTCACCGACCCGGCCGGCGCTGACGAAGCGGTCCTGATCGCGGCCGTGCGCGCCGCGCGCCGCATCGGCGAGTCCGAGCCGATGGCCTCCCGGCTGCGCCGCGAGGTGTTCCCCGGACCGGACGCGGTGTCGGACGCCGACGTCTCGGCGCTGGCGCGCGCGACCCACCAGACCGTCTACCACGTCAGCGGGACCTGCCGGATGGGCGCCGCCGGGGACCGGATGGCCGTGCTCGACGAGGAACTACGCGTACGCGGCGTGCCCGGGCTGCGGGTCGCCGACGCGTCGGTGTTCCCCACGATCCCATCGGTCAACCCGGTCGTGACCGTCATGATCACAGCCGAGCGAGCAGCCTCCCTGATCCGCCAGGACACCTAGCAGGGTGAAGGCGGTCTGCTTCCGCCGGTTCGGGGGCCCGGAGGTCCTGGAGATCGCCGAGTACCCAGATCCGCATCCGCCGCCAGGCCAGGTCAGGATCGCCGTGCGCGCGGCCGGCGTCAACTCGAGCGACTGGAAGAAGCGCCAGGGCCTGATGGACCAGGAGCTTCCGCAGACCCTGGGGTACGAGGCAGCGGGCGTCGTGGACGAGATCGGTGCGGGCGTCACCGACGTGGCCGCCGGCGATCGCGTGTTCGGCTTCTGCGCCGACGGGGCGGCACAGGCCGAGCTGGCGGTGCTCTCCGACTACGTGCCGGTCCCGGCGCCGCTCGATTTCGCGGCCGCGGCCGCGTTGCGCTTCTCGGTCCCGCCCGTGCGCACCTTCCCTCTCACCGACGTCGCTGAGGCTCACCGCGCCGGCGAGGGCGGTCACGCGCGCGGGAAGCTCGTGCTCGTCGTGAACGGCTCCAGCGCGTGATCGAAGGCCCATCGCGCCTGCTCGATGCCGGAGCAGGTGTTGCTGTCCGACTGGCCGACACAGCCCTTCGGCCCTTGCCTGTCCCGCTGGATGGCCCAGATCGACAGGAAGTTCATGTGCATCTTCTGCTCGAACGCCAGCATGACCCTGGCGTCGTGAACGGTGGTGGTCTCGTCCTTGCCGAAGTCGGAGATGCCCGGCAGCATCGTCATGCCTTCCATCCGCCACGTCTGCGAGGAGCTGAGCTGCGGATACAGCTTGGCGAGCTCGCCATGCACGGCATGGGCGGCGGTGATGGCGGTCTTGCTCATGTTCATGACGCCTTCGTGCGGCAGGTAGTAGTCGAAGACCATGATGTTGACCGAGGACACGTGCACGCCGTCGGCGATGGCGTTGCGCAGCACCGATAGGCCCGCCGCGCCGAGCCCGCTCGGTTCCACCGGCAGCGTGAACTGGATCTGCAGCCGGATTCCGTGGCAGGCTGCCCACCGCTGCGCGATCGCGATCGCCTCGTCGCGCCGGTTGATCCCGGCCGCGTAGGTTTCCGCGTTGGACTCGACGTCCATGTCCAGCCGGGTCACACCTAGTTCCTGCACCACCTGCTCATAGACCGCCGCGATCTGCGGCACGCTCGTGCACGAGTCCGCGATCTCGGTTCCGTGATCGTGCGCCCCGAACGTGTCGGCGCTGTACCCGCCGAACGACGGGATGATGTTCCCGCCGAGACTGCGCAGCTTCGCGATGTCGGCGTTGTAATACGTCAGCGGCTGGCTGGCCGCGCTGTTCCAGTCCACGGCACAGGACTTGGTGTTCTTGGACTGCATGAACGCGATCGTCATGAACTTCGCGCCCGACGCCGTGGCCGTCGCGGTGATGCCGGGCGTGTCCGGAGCGAGGTAGGACTCGTAGTACGGCGCGTACAGGCGGTTCGGCAGGGGCCGCAGCCAGGCAGGGTGGCTCGCGGATGCCGCCGATGCCACCGCTGGCCCGCTGGCGAGCAGCGCGGCAGCCGCCGTCGCGACGATGAGAAGCCGGAATCGAGGTTGCATAGCATCTCCTGACAGCTCGTCAAGCTGACCGGGCGGGTGGGCCACTAGCAATGCGGGTGCAACATGGTCAGGCGGATTATATTAGGAAAGTTTCCTAATGTTTAGCCCTGTGCCGAAGTAAGAGCGGTTCCGCCGGCCGGTTACCCTTTCCGCCCGACTCCGGCGTAGATGGCCAGGTCGCGGTCGCTGCCCAGGTCACCCGCTCCGGGCCGCCACCGGTGCACCTGCACGACACCGGGCTCGACGAGGTCCAGGCCCGCGAAGAACCCGCAGACCTCGGCGTGCGTCCGCGCAGAGACTGACATGGCGGCCTGCTCGTTGTACCGCTGTACGCCTTCGGCCACCTGATCGGCGGCGACGTCGCCCGCGATCTGCGAAAGGGCCAGGTAGCTGCCGGGCACCACGGCATCCATGAGCCGGGCGATGATCGCGCCCGGCTCATCCTCGTCCGGAATTCCCTGCAAGATCCCCAGCAGCATGACCGCGACCGGCTGCCCGAAGTCCAGGATCCCTGCCGCCTGCTCCACGATCGTGTCGGTGGCACGCAGATCGGCATCGATATAGGCAGTCGCCCCCTCCGGGCTGCTGGTCAGCAGCGCCTTCGCGTGCAGGAGCACGATCGGGTCGTTGTCCACGTACACCACCCGCGACCGCGGCGCCACCGCCTGGGCGACCTGATGGGTGTTGTTCGCCGAGGGGAGCCCGGTCCCGATGTCCAGGAACTGGCTGATGCCCGCCTGCGTCACCAGGAAATGCACCGCCCGGGCCAGGAACTCCCGCTGCGCCTGGACCGCGGCCAGCACATCCGGGTACGCGGCGGCGACCCTTTCGCCGACAGCCCGGTCGGCCGCGAAGTTGTCCTTGCCGCCCAGCCAGAAGTCATAAACCCGCGCCATATGGGCCTGGCTGGTATCGAACGGGACGCCCTTGTCCGCTGGCTCCTGGCCGCTGCTCACCCTGCCGCCCTTCCCGCCGCACGGCGATCTGTTCGATGACCGCCGTGCAGGATGCTAAGGCATCGGGCCGATCGCCTGACGTCGCCGCGCGCACAAAGGCGGCGACGGCCGGCGAGCGCGCGTCCTGGGGCCAGGTCCAGGCCGTTCAGATCGTGGCAGCGGAGGAGACCAGTGCGAACAGCTTGTCCCGTTCACCGGGCACGCTGGGTGGGAAGGCTCTGATCGACGAACCGGCGGACCCCGTCGTCGAGGTCCACGGGCCGCTCTCCGCCGCTGGCGGTGACCGCAGCCCGCCCCGCGGTGCGCATCGCGTCGCCAACCGCGCGCGGCGCGGCGATGAGCGAGCGGGCCTGAGGCGCGGCGACCGGCAGCGCGGTCAGGATCCCCCGTTGCTCCGGGGTCAGCCGGGCGCTCCACTGCTTGATGCCCATCGGTGGCTGCGGCTGATTGCACTCGACGAACACGTTGTACAGGATGCGGTGCAGGTCCTGGACACGCCGCTGACCCGGCCTCCAGGTACCCTACAGGGGTATAGTATCTTGAACGTATAGCCCCGTGGGTTACCTGTGTGGCGGATGGAGACCAGTGTGCACGGCTACACCGAAAGCAAGGATGACTACCTTGTGCGCCTGCGCCGGGTCGAGGGCCAGGTGCGCGGCCTGCAGCGGATGGTCGAGGACGACAAGTACTGCATCGACATCCTCACCCAGGTGTCCGCGGTGACGCGGGCGCTGCAGTCGGTCGCGCTGGGACTGCTGGAAGACCACCTGGGGCACTGCGTGGCCCGGGCCGCCGCCGAGGGCGGCGACGTGGCGGCCGGTAAGCTCTCCGAGGCGTCCGACGCGATCGCCCGCCTGGTCCGGTCCTGACGGCAGCCAGAAGAGGAGTCACCATGGCATCGGTGGCATACGAGGTCACCGGGATGACGTGCGAGCATTGCTCCCGAGCGGTGTCAGAGGAGCTCAGTAATCTCGCCGGGGTCACCGACGTGCGGGTCGATCTGGTCCCGGACGGCCGCTCGTCGGTCCTGGTCGTCAGCGAGGCGCCGCTACCCGTCGAGGCGGTCGCCGCGGCGCTGGATGAGGCGGGCGGCTACCAGCTCGCCGGCGGCGAGCCCGGCGGGCGATAGCAGAGTCGCGCCGATGAGCGTCGTGCCGGAGGCGCGCCGATGAGTACCGATACCGCACACCGTCCCGCCGGGCCGGCTGCCGGTGAGGTGCGCACCGCCGAACTGGCGATCGGCGGGATGACGTGTGCCTCGTGCGCGGCGAGGATCGAGCGGAGGCTCGGCCGGCTGGGAGACGTCACCGCGACGGTCAACTTCGCTACCCAGACCGCGCGGGTGCGGTTCCCCGCCGCCCTCGCCCCCGCCGACCTGGTCGCAGCCGTCGAGCAGGCCGGCTACACCGCGACCCTGCCGGGTGTGGCCGATCGCACGGCGGAGGAAGCTCGCGCCGCCGCGGAGATGGCCCGGCTGCGTCGGCGGCTGCTGGTGTCGCTGGCGCTGGCGGTCCCGGTGGTGGCGCTGGCGATGGTCCCGGCGTGGCATTTCCGCGGGTGGCAGTGGATCAGCCTGGTGCTGGCCTCGCCGGTCGCGGTCTGGGGTGCGTGGCCGCTGCACCGCGCGGCGATGCGGGCCGCACGGCACGCCGCGGCGACGATGGACACGCTGATCTCGGTCGGGGTCGGCGCCGCGTACCTGTGGTCGCTGTACGTTCTGGCGTCCGGGCGGCCCGGCGCGACGTACCTGGAGGTCGCCTCGGGGGTGACCGCGCTGGTTCTGCTGGGCCGCTACCTCGAGGCCCGGGCGAAGCGGCGCTCGGGCGCGGCGCTGCGGGCGCTGCTCTCGCTGGGGGCCAGGGACGTCGCGGTGCTTCGCGGTGGCGGCGAGGTGCGCGTGCCGGTGGCAGACCTCGCCGCGGGCGAGGAGTTCGTCGTGCGGCCGGGGGAGAAGATCGCCGCCGACGGCGTCGTCGCCCGGGGCAGCTCGGCGGTGGACACGTCGATGCTGACCGGGGAGCCCGTGCCGGCCGAGGTCGGCCCCGGTGACGGCGTGACCGGGGGATGCGTGAACGCCAGCGGCAGTCTGGTGGTCCGCGCGACGAGGGTGGGCGCGGACACCCAGCTTGCGCACATGGCCCGGCTGGTCGCCGAGGCCCAGGCCGGGAAGGCGCCGGTGCAGCGGCTGGCGGACCGGATCTCGGCGCTGTTCGTGCCCGCCGTCATCGCCGCCGCGGCGGCGACGCTGATCGGCTGGCTGGCCGCCGGCCAGGCCGCAGGGGCTGCGTTCACGGCGGCTGTCGCCGTGCTGATCATCGCCTGCCCGTGCGCGATGGGCCTGGCAACGCCGACCGCGATCCTGGTCGGCACCGGCCGCGGTGCTCAGCTCGGCATTCTGATCAAGGGGCCGGAGGCGCTCGAATCGACCCGCGCCGTCGACACGATCGTGCTGGACAAGACCGGAACGATCACGACCGGGCGGATGAGCCTGGCGGGCCTGGCCGCCGCACCCGGCGAACAGGCCGATGAGGTGCTTCGCCTGGCCGGGGCGGTGGAGGCCGCGTCCGAGCACCCGGTGGCCGCGGCGATCGCCGCCGGCGCGCGGGACCGGCTGGGCGGTCTGCCCGCGGTCGCGGACTTCGCCAGCGATCAGGGGCTGGGTGTCCGCGGCGTGGTGGCCGGGCACGCGGTCATGGTCGGCCGGGCGGCATGGCTGGAAGG
>JASHQP010000367.1 GCA_030039095.1 Streptosporangiaceae bacterium | reverse complement strand
GCGGGCTGGCGGCTGCGGGTGTGGGTGCCCGCGCAGGGCACGCCGCCCGCCGTCGCCGACGCCGGCGAGGGGGCCGGCGAAACCGCGAGGGCGGCCCGCAAGGGCCTGCTTCCGGCTCCGCAGGGACGCTTACGGTGATCCGGCTGCTGCTCGCCGACGACCAGGAACTCATCCGCAGCGCGCTCGCCATCATGCTCGCGCTGGAGGACGACTTCGAGGTCGTCGCGTCGGTCGGCCGCGGCGACCAGGTGGCCGCCGCGGCCCGGGAGCACCGCCCGGACGTGGCGCTGCTGGACATCGAGATGCCCGGGCTCGACGGCCTGGCCGCCGCCGGGGTGCTCGCGCACGAGGCGCCGCAGTGCCGGTCGGTCATCCTCACCACGTTCGGGCGCCCGGGCTACCTGCGCCGGGCGATGGAGTCGGGGGCCAGCGGGTTCGTGGTCAAGGACGCCCCGCCCGAGCAGCTTGCCGCCACGATCCGCCGGGTCGCGGCCGGCGAGCGCGTCGTCGACCCGGCCCTGGCCGCCGAGTCGCTGGCCACCGGGGCGTCGCCGCTGACCGCCCGGGAAACCGACGTGCTCATCGCCGCGCGGCAGGGAGCCACCGTTTCGGAGATCGCCACCAAGCTGTTCCTGTCCGAGGGCACGGTCCGCAACTACCTGTCCAACGCGATCGCCAAGACCGGCACGCGCAACCGTTCCGAGGCGGTCCGCATAGCCGAGGAACAAGGCTGGCTCTGACCCTGCGAGCCGCCACCCCTGAACGGTCACGGTCAAGCCCCTGTCCGGGGCCTTGGATGCCCGTTCACGTATGCGCTTGCTGGCGGAGGACGCAAAGGTAGCGAACCGGCTCGCCGAACTGCTCGAAGAGACCAAGAGCAGCGGCAAGCAAGTACGTGACGCGAATGTGGTCGCCACAATGCTTGTACATGGAGTCGGCACGGTAGTCACCCTGAACACCGGGGACTTCGCTGGGTTCGGCCAGCACGTGCAGGTTTCGGGGCTGCCTGGGGAAGAGCAGGCCGTGGTGCAGATCCGGTAACCGGCTCCGGGCGCGCGGTGGGTGAGTGCTGCGGTAGCGGCCAAGACAAGCCGGCTCACCTGGGCCGGATGGGTGACAGCCAGAGCTCGGATGGTCGATGGGAGGCATGATCGCGCAGGCCGTTCTGATCGGGATCTTGTCGTTGCCCTGACCGGCTCAGCCATGTGCTGTCTGCGCGTGAAAGCCGCCATATATTTCCTGCTCTTGAACATGTAACATCTTTGGCGAGCAGACCGTTTCGGTCTGCTTTGGGGGGTGCATGATGAGCAGGCCCTTAATTGTTATTCATGGGGTGTCTAATCACACGCCGGAGCGTTTTGACGCCGAAGTCGACACACTGGCACAGACCCTGGGCAATGAATGGCGCCTGATCAAGGTCTTCTGGGGTGACCTCGGCGCCAGGACCGGAGTGGACTACGCCCCGGTCATCCCGTCCCTGCGCGGCACCAGAGCCACAGCAGGGGAGGACGGCACGGGTGTCGACCCGGATCTCGCGGCGGCTCTCTTGCCTGCCACGGTCACGGGCGGCGTGCGAGCCACAGATGCCCGGGTGGAGCTGATGGTCAGCGCGGCCACTGGAGGAGCGGTCCGCGCCGACGACGACCCGGAGGTAAACGATACGATCGCCGCGGCGATCCGGGACGAGACGGCGCAGACGACCTACCTGAGCCGCATCGACAACGCCGCCGTGCTCGACGCCGTGGGCCGGTCGGTGGGAGACGCGACCCGTCGCGCGGTGGCCGCCTCCGGCGGCCCAACCTCCGGCGGCCCAACCTCCGGCGACCCAACCTCCGGCGACCCAACCTCCGGCGGCCCGGTGCACGGCGAACAGGCCGGGGGCTTCAGGAACCCCGGCGCAGGCCGGGCGGGCCCCGGCGGCGGCTCAGGAGGTTTCGGCTGGACCGTGTCGGAGCCTGACGTTGCCAACCGTGACGAAACCCGGCTCGGCTTCGGCAGTCTGGTGCACGGGACCGGCCGGACTGTGGGCAAGCTGGCTCGCGAGGCCGACCAGATCGCCCGGGGGCTGCTGCACGACGCGGACCGGATCGTGGGCAGCGTGCTGGGCCAGGTTGCGGGGAGCCTGAACGAGGCGATACGCAACGGGTTCGTGGCCGACGCCCTCGGCTTTATCGGCGACATCTTCGTATACGAGCACTTGCGTCCGCTCGTGCAAAACCGGATCTGGCAGGCGATCGAGGCCGACCCGGAACTGAGCGGCGGAGGCTGGGGACGCGACCCCGGGCACCGTGTCCACCTGGCTGGGCACAGCCTCGGCGGGGTGATCGCGTTCCACGCCGCGACCGCGGCCGACAGCGGCAGCAAGCTCTACCTCGACAGCCTGGTCACCTTCGGCAGCCAGGCCCCGATGTTCCACCTGATGGATCCCGTCGAGAGCGGGCTCGCCGCCTACCAGCCGGGACGGCCGGTCTCGGTGGGCGACGGGATCCGGCGGTGGACCAACCTGTGGGAGCCGATGGACCCGCTGGCGTTCATCGCC
This sequence comes from Streptosporangiaceae bacterium, assembly GCA_030039095.1. Next base: position 6,854 of record JASHQP010000367.1, on the reverse strand, counting down.
GCGCGCGTCTTTCATCTCGGCACGGCAGCACAGCCCGTCGCGCCCACCGACGTCGCGGTGGCGCATCTGGCGTCCTACGGCCTGTGGACGCACTCGGCCTACTGGCATGCTCCCGAGCTGCCGGAGGCCATCACCGCCACGATGACGTGAGCAGGCGGCAGACATTGGGAGAAGGCACAGTTGAATATGGATAACGGTGCTCAGGAGCAGCCTGCCGGCACGAAGGCCGGCGCCGGTGCGTCATCCGAGTTGCTCTCACCGGCCGAGGCCAGCCCCGTCCTGGTCGCTCTGGCCGACCCCCGCGAGAACGTGCGCACGGCCGCCTTCCGCGCCGCGGCTGGCCTGCCGCTCTCGCCCACGGCTGAGGCGACCATCGACGCGCTGGCGCGCAAGCTGCTGGACGGTCGCGCCGCGCCGGACGAGAGCGTGGCACGCCATGAGCTGGTCGCGTGCTCTGCACAACTGCGGCCGGCCGATATCCAGTCGAGGGTGCGCAGGATCCTGGCGCAGGGCTCGGCGCCTGACCGGCGAGCGGCCACGGAGGGGCTGGCCGCCGCGGGGGACTCGGTAGTGGTGCCGGACCTGCTGGAGCGCCTTTACGCGACCGAGCCACGGGTCAGGGCCTGGGCCGCTCAGGCCCTGGCCGGCCCGGCGCTGGTCAGGATCAAAGGAGTCTTGGATGCATTGCGCCAGACGGCGGAACACGACCGATCCCCGGCCGTCGCCTTGCCGGCGGCCGTGGGCGTCGCCCGCACCGGCGACCCCACCTGGCTGGTCGACGTGCTGCGCCGGATCAGGGACGGGAAACTCGACCTGTCCGGGCTCAAGGACCGGCCGGTGGCCTTCACCCCGCTCCCCGGTGAGCTGCAAGCCGACCTGGCCGAGTTCACCAGCGGGCATCCCGACGACGTGGCCGGCGTGCTCGCCCGCGCCATCATCAGACCCCTGGACCCCGGGATCGCGGCCAGCCAGTCAAGGATGGCCGGCCTGTTCCGCCGTTATGCCGATACCGAGCACACCGCTCCTGAGCAGGCCGCCCAGCTCGCCTGGGTGGCAGCCCGGCCGGGGGTTCGCCCGGCTGTGGCCGACCTGGCGCCGTATCTTTCCACCCCTGCAGACCGGGGCATCGCGCTGCGCATGCTCAGCGACATCGGGCGGTTTAGTAGTACGTCCGCTCCGCTAGTGATCAGCGCGGATGCGGTCACTGTGCCCGACCCCCGGACAGACAAGATCATCCAGGTGGCGGTCCCTGACGACTTCCCGCTGACGCGGGGGTACATCCCGCCACCCGATCCCTTGGAAAGCGACTGGCGCCGTAATGTCGGCTATCGTGGCCCGCTCCAGTCCAAGGCCCTCTCTCCGGCCGATGAGCTGCCCGCGCCCGCCGACGATGGCGAGCTTCCGGCACCGGGTAGCTTCGGCGCGCCGGTCAGCCAGGAGTCATCCGACCAAGGCCCACCAGACGCGGGCTCGCCAGAGCTAGCCGTGGCCGAGCCGGTGCGGCGGCAGTTGCAGGGCAGGCTGCCCGAGCAAGTGCGGCTCGGGGACCCGGTGCAACTCCTGGTCCGGGTGGCAATGGAATCCGGGGCGGGCACCCGCGGTATCCGTGAGGCATTGACCGACCCGCTCCATATCGGACCGCAGGGGCTGACCCTCAGCCTGACTGTAGACGCACCCGGACTCGAGCCCAGGTCGCCGCTGCAGGGAACCGTACTGGTACCCCCCAGCGCTGACTCCGGCTGGGAGCTGTTCGAGTTCGACACGACGGTGCCGGGCGTCAGCACGGTGACTGTGATGGCGTTCAACGGCGGAGTCCGGGTGGGTGTCCTGCCTATGGAGATCACGGTGGACTCCCAGGTCGCTACCGGGCCGCCGGCCACGCGCATCGCCCTCGTTAGGCCCCGCAACCGCGAGCAGGGTGACTTGTCCCTGGTCATCCGCTACGACCAGGCAGGCGGCAGCTATCGTTACCAGCTCATCGACTGGACGATCGACGCTCCCGAGGAGGCTCACAGCGCGCCGCTGAAGGAGACGCCCAAGAAGGCTGTGGAAAGCATGGTGGCCCAGCTGAACCAGGTCGCCCGGCGGGAGATCGGCTGGAACGCCCGGCAAACGCTCGACTGGCTGCAGGGCAAGGGCCTGGAGTTGTGGGGCGAGCTGATTCCGCAGGACCTGCAGAACGCATTGCTGGACCGGCTCGAGGACATCAAGTGCCTGATGATCTACACCGATGGCGACGTGGTGCCCTGGGAGCTGCTCTGCCCTTCACCGGCCGAGGGCTTCCTCGTCGAGCGCTGCCAGGTGACGCGGTGGCTCAAGGGCCTGGATGGGCCGGTGCCCAGCTTGAGCCTGCGTCCCGCGGCGCTGGCGCTGCCGCAGACGGCGCCTTCGGCGGCGGAAAACGAGATCAACAACGTCCGCTCGATCCTGGCCCGCTGCGGTTCTACTTCTCTGCCCGTTGCCAGGGATCTCGGCGCGCTGCTCGAGATACTCCAACAGCACGAATTCTCGGTGCTGCATTTCGCCTCGCATAACACCTTTGCCCCCGACGCCCCGGATACGTCGAGCATCATGTTCGGTGCTCAGCCGTTTGTGCCGTCCTTCCTTACGAAGTACCAGGGTGATAAATACCATCAGGTGCCGCCCGCCTTCCGGCAGCATTCGCCGGTCATCTTCATGAATGCCTGCCGCACGGACGGCCAGGCCGCGCTGTTCACCGAGTTGTACGGGTGGGCGGAGAAGTTCCTGGACGCCGGGGCGGGCGCGTTCATCGGCTCGTCGTGGGAGGTCGTCGATTCCTCGGCCCTGCTGTTCGCCGAGACCTTCTACGACCAGCTCGGCTCCGGGGCCACGATCGGGCACGCCATGATGAACGCCAGGCAGCGGATCCACGACGTCACCGGCGACCCGACCTGGCTCGCCTACACCCTCTACGGCGACCCGAAGGCGGCGGCGGTCACGGTATGAGGATGTGCTCATCGGCTGCCGCAGCGCCGATCAGCGGCGCGTAGTGGAGCCGGATGTACGCCTCGCCGAACCGGCAGATGGCCATGACGTCGTCGTGCTGAGCATCCCGCACCACCGGGCCGGCGCTCGACGCCACTGCACACTCCCTCGGATCGGGTCTTGCTGTGGCCAGGCTAATGCTTGCCGCCACGATCCGCCGAGCCGTGCTGCGGCGCGCCGGGAAACCGGGGTCCCGCACGCCTCAGGGTGAGGGGAGCTCCAGGTGGGCGGCGTCCAGGAGAGCGACCGCCAGCTCCGCAACCTCGTGCATCAGGTGCCCGTCGGCGTCGGCGACGGCGCTGGACCGGACCAGGCCGAGCCACGCCTCTGTGGCCACTGCGGCGGCTTCGATGTCATCGCGTTCGGTCTGCACCGCCGCCTCGTGCGCTGCCCGGGCGCGGTGCCAGCGCCGCCGGGCCGCCAGCAGCGACGCGGACTCCATCCGGGCTATGAGCACTGCCGCGCCGCCCGCGAAAACCAAGATGAACGCGCTGACCAGGGCGGCGAAGAGCACGCCGCCGCGGGCGGCGCCGTGCACCGCCGTGAGCAGGCCACCGAGCAGGACGGCTGCGGCACCCGCGGTGAGGACCAGCGGCCGGCGGTGTTCGCGGTGGGCCAGCCCGGTCATCCAGGCACCGGTCAGCCAAACCGCGGTTGCGGCGAGCGACGGCAGGACCGGGCCCGTCCGGCCGAGTTGCCCACGGAGCTGGATCATGTCCAGTGCGGTGAGCCCGGCGGCCAGCAGGCCCAGAACGATTAGGCCCACGGCGAAGTCGACGCTGTGGCGTCGGCGCGGGTCGAGCCGGTGCCGTAGTTCCTCGTAGCCGAGCCGGGCGGCCTGCTCCGCCGCGAATGCCCTGCCGACGTTCGCCGCCGAGTCGCGCGCCAGCGCCCGGCAATGGCTCGCCTCGGCCTGCAGACTGGCGGCCTCCGGGTGTTGGGCCAGCAGCTCGCCGATGATCTGCGACGGCGTTCGCGTGTGACCGGGCAGCACTGTCGTTCCTTCCTGCGATCCGGGTTCACCGCGGACCCGGGCTCTACCCCGGAAGAGGCGCCCGGCTCCGCCGCCTGACACGGGCCCGGTGTCAGCCTCGCCGCGGCCTGGCCTCTCCATCACTGAGACGTACAGGCGTTCCGCGTCTGCGGCGCGGACGGCGGAGGAGGACGCAGACGTGCAGAGGATGATTCGCAGGCGCGGCGCGGGCGGCCTGGCTTTGGGGCTGACCGCGGTCCTGGCTGGCTGCAGCCTGAACGGTATCGGGGACCCGCCGAAGGCGCCACCGCCCGGACCTCCGGTCGTGATCACCCAGCGGGCCGCTCGGTCGGCACTCGTATCGGTGCTGGACGGGGCGGCTTCCGGTGCCGCCCTGGCCCATCTGGTGAAGGCCACGGCACGGCCGCTCGAGGACCTGGCCGTGCTGCGGGCGGGCGCGCCGGCGCAGACGGTGGTCAGCTCGGTTTCACCTGAGCCGCCGACGGTACTGGTCGCCGGCAAGCCGGCCGCGCCCGGCGGGGGCGAGACCTCCTATCAGGCGGCGCAGTACGCGGACCGCTCGAGGCGCTGGCGGGGCCAGGTGGCCGCCGGCCGGCGCGCGGAGGCCGCCCAGATGAGCGGCGCGCTGGCGTCGTGGCTGCGCGGCCTCGGGCTCCCGGCCTGGGCCGACGAGGCCGCGGATCCGGGACCAGCCAGCAGCCTGGCCGGGGAGAGCGTGGCCGCCTCCAGCGCCCTGGCCGGGCTGGAGGAGGAGAACGGCAACCCGTTCGGCAGCCGCCGGGTGATCGTGCTGTACACCGGCGACCTCACCGGCCGCCCGCCGGCCGGGGAGCTGGCCGGGGACACGGTGCTGGTCGTTGTGCCATACCTGCCCACCGCGGCCGCGGCCAGCGCCGCCCAGGCGGACCTGCTGGCGGCCGGCGCGGCCCAGGCGGCCGTGGTCGGGCCGGAGATGACCAGCACCCAGATCGCCGCGCTGGTCTCGGCCGGCCTCAGCCAGAGCGGAGCGCACGAGTCGGTCTCCACGCCGGTGCTGTTCGCCAACGCCAGCGCGGTCCTGACACCGTCCGCCGTCTCCCAGCTCGCTGCGCTGCTGCCGCGACTGCGCGGGCCGGGGGTGACGGCCATCATCAATGGCTTCGCGTCGGCGCCAGGGACGATCCTGGGCAACTACACGCTGTCGTATGACCGGGCCGCTGCGGTGGCCTCGTTCCTTGAAGCCCGTGGCATCCCGGCATCCGCGCTGATAATCGTCGGGCACGGAGCCAGCGACCTGGTCGCCGCGCGCAACTCGGGCCTGAACCGGCGGGTGACCGTGGTCATCGAGAAGACCTGACAGCCACGGCGTCCGGCGCTGGCTCACTCTCCCAGAACCTCGGCCAGGCAGGCCGGGCCGGGCAGCGGCGCCGTGGGCCCGGGCACGGCCGCCGCGCGGCTCGGGTCGCCGGCAGCTGCCCAGTCGTGGCGGCACTGTTCCCAGGCCAGGGCGGCCAGCGCGGCCCAGTCCCCGGCCGTCGAGCGAGCGGCGAGACCGGCCGGGGCGCGCTCGGCGCGCAGGGCAGCATCCGCCCAGCGCAGTGCCCGCCGGATCAGGTGCGCCTTTCTCCCGCTGACCGGGGGAGGCGGGCCCTGGAGTACCTCGATCCAGATCTCGCCGAACTCGTCGACCGGGAACGACAGCCGCAGCTCGGCGCGCACCCCGGTTCCGGCCTGCTCGAGGTGGGCCAGGCCCAGGATGCGCCGCACGTCCGGATCGACGAGCCTGACCTGGCACCGCCTGGCCGCCGCGCAGGCTGCGCCGCGCACCGGCGTCGGCTGGACCACGAGGCACCCTGCCCCGCCGTCATGCCAGACGAGCAGATCGGAGTGCGGCGACAGCCCGGGGCGGAAGAGCCGCCCGGGAGCCATGCGGGGATCCAGCACCCAGTGCAGGCCCGGCAGGCGCACACGGTCCTTCTCCCACCTCTCTACCTCGGCGGCAGCGTCCAGACCCGGCAGCCCGGGCCGACGTGCGCGCTCGCCGATCACGACGTTCTCCCGCACCCGGCGGGCGGTCTCGGGCTCCTGCGATGCGGCGATATCCGCGGCGGCAAGCGCCGTCCGGGCGGCCTGCGCCGGGAGTACCAGCCGGCCCCGGTCAAGGGCCTGAACGGCCCGGCCTGCCTCGGCGGCCGCCCGGGCGGGCATCCCTGCCTGCTCGGCGAGCACGGCGGCCTCAGCCGCCCACCAGGGCGAACTGACCGGAACCGGGCTGTTGGCCCGGGCCGCGTCCAGGCGGGCCAGGCGGGACAGCGCCGCGGCCAGCTCCGGTTCCGGGGAAAACGGCCTGCGTCCGGGGGCCGCAGCCGACGTCCGCAGGAGGCCGGCGGCCCGGCTGCCGAACAGGCGGGCAAGCAGGGCCGGCGTGGGCGCGTCATCGGCGTCCACGACTGCCCGGACCAGATGACCATCGGCCCGGTCGAAAGCCAGATCCACGCCCGCGACAGGGACAAGCCCGGCCTCGCCCGCTGGCCCTGCCGGACGGCCTTCGAGGATCACCTGGCCAGACTCGGCCTCATAGGCGGGGGTGAGGTCGTTCATGGCGTCAACTCCACACCCAGCGCTCGGTCCTGGCTAGTTGATGGTGGCCGCGACGGCTCGTGCCTACGTCGGGGGAGGCGCACGCGGCGGGCCGCCAGCCCCGCGGTCACGCGGCCGGGAAAAACTGGCGGACAGCCCGCTCCAGGGCGGCGGCCCACTTGCCGCGGTCGACACCATCCGGCGCCGCCGAGCCAAGCGCCCAGGGCAGCAGCATCTGACGGAGCCCGCCGAGGTGCCGGCGCAGCTTATCGGCGGCAAGGCTCTGCGCGGCGCG
>JASHQP010000366.1 GCA_030039095.1 Streptosporangiaceae bacterium | reverse complement strand
AGGAGGAACGGTGGCGGCTGCGGAACCGGGCCAGGTGAGCCGGGTAGGGATCGTCGGCGCCGGGGTGATCGGCGGTGGCTGGGCGCTGCACTACCTGCGCATGGGTCTTGACGTCGACGTCTACGACCCCGCGCCGAACGCCGAGCGCGACCTGCTGCGGATGCTCGGCGGGACCTGGCCGCTGCTCGAGCGGATGGGGCTGCGCGACGGCGCCGATCCCGCGCGGCTCAGCTTCCACACCGACCTGGCCGGCGCGGTCCGCGGCGCGGAGATGATCCAGGAGAACGCGCCGGAAGACGGCACGCTCAAGCGCGGTGTGATCGCCGAGATCGGCCGGGCGGCCGGGCCCGACGCGGTGATCGCGTCGAGCACGTCGGGGTTCGCGATGACGATGCTGCAGGCCGACTGCGCCCGGCCGGAGCGGTGCGTCGTCGGTCATCCGTTCAACCCGCCGTACCTGATCCCGCTCGTCGAGGTCGTCGGCGGGGAGCGCACCGACCCGGCCGCCGTCGACTGGCTTGCTGCCTTCTACGCCGCGGTGGGCAAGCGGCCGCTGCGCCTGTCCAGGGAGCTGTCCGGCTTCGTCGGCAACCGCCTGCAGGAGGCGATGTGGCGCGAGGCGCTGCACATGGTCGCCGCCGGCGAGGCCACGGTCGGCGAGATCGACGAGGCGATCGCGTACGGGCCCGGGCTGCGCTGGGCGCTGATGGGGCCGTGCCTGACCTTCCACCTGGCCGGCGGCAGCGAGGGCATGGCGCACATGCTGGACCACTTCGGCGCCGCCCTGCTCGAGCCGTGGACCCGGCTGCAGGCCCCGCCGCTGACCCCGGAGCTGCGCGAGCGGATGGTCGCGGGCTGCCTGGAGGAGGCCGGCGGCCGTTCCGTCGCCGAGCTCGAGCGGCAGCGGGACGAGTTCCTGGCGGAACTGCTCGGGCTCGTCGAGCGGTACTCGATCGGCGCGTCACCGCAGCCAGAGCCGGATGTGGTCCATTGAGGGTTATTGACTTTGCGCGACGGCGCTATTTACACTCCCGTTACCACATAATGCACGCATTGTTCATATCGTGAACCATTATCGGGTGGTGCCGCGAACGCCCGAACCGGACTCGGCCTCTTCCGCAGTCGGGAGCGGACAATGGATATCAGCCGCAGGGAGTTCGTGAAGACGGCTGTCGCCGGGTCGCTCGCCGCAGGGACGGCGGGTCTGCTCACCGGATGCGGCATATCGGCGGCGCCGGCTGCGTCGTCGGCCGCGGCGGTCAGCGGGCCGCCGCGGCGGGGCGGGACGCTGCGCGCGGCGATCACCGGCGGGTCCACCGCGGACACCCTCGACCCGCTGGACGCCATCACCAACGCCGACTTCTCCCGGGTCGACAACCTCTACGAGCCGCTGGTCGGCCTCACGCCCAGCGCACAGGCGACGCTGGTGCTCGCCGATGAGGTCACGCCGAACGCGACGGCGACCGAGTGGACGATCCGGCTCAAGTCCGGGATCACGTTCCACAACGGCAAGGACCTGACCGCGGACGACGTCATCTACACGTTCCAGACGATCATGAACCCCAAGGCGCCGGCCGCCGCGGCGGCCGGCCTGTCGTCGATCGACGCCAAGGGCATCACCAAGCTGGACTCGCTCACGCTGCGGATACCGTGCACGACGCCGTTCGCATCGCTGTACGAGGCCCTGGCCATTCCCGGCTACTCCGACGTGATCCCGGTGGGCTTCAACCCCTCGGCGCCGGTCGGCACCGGCGCGTTCAAGCTGCAGAGCTTCACGCCGGGCACGCAGAGCACGTTCGTCCGCTACGACGGGTACTGGCAGAGCGGCCTGCCCTACCTTGACGAGATCGTGATCACCGACTACAGCGACGCCACCAGCCAGGTGAACGCGCTGCTCGCCGGGCAGGCGGACGTCGTCAACCTGCTGTCGGCCGACGTGATCGCGGTGGTGCAGAGCCAGGGCAAGAAGATCCTGATCTCCGACGGCGGCGGCTGGAACCCGTTCACGATGCGGGTGGACGTCGCGCCGTTCAACGACGTCCGGGTGCGGCAGGCGATGCGGCTGGCCATCGACCGCCCGCAGATGATGGAGATCCTGTTCGGCGGCACCGGGACGCTCGGGAACGACGTGTTCGGCATCTGGGCGCCCGAGTACGACCACGCGCTGCCGCAGCGCCATCAGGACATCGACCAGGCCAAGTTCCTGCTCAAGAAGGCTGGCCACGAGGGTCTCGCGTTCCAGCTGGTCACGTCGGACATCGGCGCGGGCACGGTGCAGGCCGCGGAGGTGCTCGCGCAGCAGGCGTCGGCGGCCGGCATGCGCATCAACGTCAACGACATCACCGTCAACGACTTCTACGGCCCCGGCTACCTGAAGTGGGTGTTCGCGCAGGACTTCTGGTATTTCAACTTCTACCTGCCGCAGGTGTCGCTCGCGACGCTGCCGACCGCCCCGTTCAACGAGACGCACTTCGACAACGCCGCCTACGACAAGCTCTACCAAGAGGCGATCGCCACCGTCGACGAGGCCAAGCGGCGGGAGCTCTGCTTCGAGATGCAGCGCATCGACTACAACGAGGGCGGCCTGATCATCCCGTTCTTCCCGCCGGTCATCGACGGCTACGGCGCGAACGTCCATGGCCTCGTGCCCTCGAAGGGAGGGCTGTCCCTCAACGCCTACGACTTCAAGCGGCTCTGGCTGTCGTGAGGCTGCCGCGAGCCGCCGTGCACGGAAGGAACCCTCGGCATGGCCGAACTGACGGCGCCGGCTAAGCCGGCCGGCGCGGCGCGTACCCCCAAGGCGCACCCGCTGTGGAACACGCTGCTGCGACGGCTCGGGTTCGGCGTGATCACGCTGTTCTGTGTCTCCATCCTGGTCTTCGCCGCGACCCAGGTGCTGCCGGGCAACGCGGCGTCGGCGGTGCTGCAGAACACCGCGACGCCGCAGCGGCTGCACGCGCTCGAGCTGCAGATGCACCTGAACCGTCCCGCGGTCGAGCAGTACTGGACCTGGCTGACCGGGCTGCTGAGCGGCAACCCGGGTACCTCCCTCGTCAGCGGCGCGTCGGTGAGCTCCCTGGTCGGAGGGCGCGTCGTCAACACCGCGGTGCTCGTGCTGCTGGCCGGCGTCATCGGCACGCTGATCGGCCTGGCGCTCGGCGTGCTGGCTGCGGCGCGCCGTGACAGCTGGCTCGATCACGTCCTGTCGGTCACCGCGCTCGCGGTCACGGCGCTGCCCGAGTTCGTCGTCGCGATGGCGCTGGTGATCTTCTTCGCGGCCGTGATCTGGCACATCTTCCCCGCGGTCTCGGTGTTCCCGCCGGGCGTGGCGCCGTGGTCCGACCCGACGCTGCTGGTGCTGCCGGTCGCCACGCTCGTCATCGTGATCGTCCCGTACACGTTCCGGATGATGCGCGCCGCGATGATCGACGCGCTGGAGAGCGACTACGTCGAGATGGCCACGCTCAAGGGCCTGTCCCGGCGCCGGGTCCTGATCTTCCATGCGCTGCCCAACGCGATAGCCCCGACGATCCAGGTGATCGGGCTCAACTTCCTCTACCTGGCCGGCGGAGTGGTCGTCGTTGAGTACGTGTTCAACTACCCCGGCCTCGGCCAGGGGCTGGTCAACGCGGTGTCCGACCGCGACATCCCGGTGATCCAGTTCATCGTGATCCTGCTGGCCGCCTTCTACGTGGTCGTGAACATCGCAACCGACATGGTGTCGCTCGCCGCCAGTCCGCGGCGGCGGCTGCCCCGGTCCTGACGGAGGTGACCCAATGGCTTCCACCGCGGCGCTGGAGGTTCTTCAGACCGCCGGGCGCAGACGGGCACGCCGGCGGGAGTGGGTGGCGGTGCTCGGCCGGGCGGTGCGCACCCCGCGCGGCGCGATCGGGCTCGGGATCGTCGGGGTCGTCGTGCTCATCGCCGCGATCGGCCCGGCCCTGGCTCCTTACCCCGCCGACAACTTCGTCACCAGGCCGTTCGCCAACCCGTCGCTGAACTTCCCGCTCGGCGGTGACACGCTCGGCCGGGATGTGCTGAGCCGCACGCTCGACGGAGGCTGGCAGCTGCTGCTGATGGCGGCGATCGCCACCCTGCTCGGCGTGGGCGTGGGCGCCGCCTGGGGCGTGACCGCGGCGTACTTCGGCGGGCGCTGGGACGCCGTCCTCATGCGCACCGTCGACATCGTGCTCGCGTTCCCGCAGCTCGTGTTCGCGCTGCTGCTGGTCAGCATCCTCGGACCGAAGATCTGGCTGATAGTCCTCGCGGTGGCGATCTCGCACGCGCCGCAGGTGGCCCGCGTGACCAGGGCCGCGGCCCTGGACATCTGCGAGCGGGACTACGTCAGGGCCGCGCAGATCATCGGCATGCCCGCGCGCAAGGTGATGCGCCGGGAGGTCCTGCCGAACCTGACCTCGGTGCTGATGGTGGAGCTGGGGCTGCGGCTCACGTACTCGATCCTGGTGATCGCCGGGCTGAGCTTCCTCGGGTTCGGCGTGCAGCCGCCCACCCCGGACTGGGGATACATGATCAACGAGAACCGGATCGGCCTGGTGGCCAATCCATGGGGGGTGCTGGCGCCGGTGTTGCTCATCGCTGCGCTGACCATCGGGACGAACACGCTCACGGACGCCATTGCCCGCGCGTCGCTCGGCGTCGGGCGCGGCGCGGATGACGCGCTGCTGCCCGGCATCACGGCGGCCGGAGCGACGTCATGACCGCCACCCCGGCCAACGGCCGCACGGATCCGCCGGAGCTGCGGCTGGTCGTCGACGGGCTGCAGGTGCTGTGGGCGCCGTCACGCGGCCGGCAGGCCGTCGACGTGGTCGACGAGATCTCGTTCGAGGTTCAGCCGGGCGAGGTGCTCGGCCTGGTGGGCGAGTCCGGATCCGGCAAGACCACGATGGCGCTGGCGCTGCTCGGCCACGTCCGCCGCGGCCTGGTCATCGGCGGTGGCAAGGTCGTCGTCGACGGCCAGGACATCCTTCCGCTGTCACCGAAGGACCTGCAGCACCTGCGCGGCCGCCAGGTCGCCTACGTGCCGCAGGACCCGTCGAGCGCGCTGAACCCCACGCTGAAGATCGGAACCCAGCTCCGCGAGGTCCTCGCCTACTACGAGGACGCCGACGACAGCGCGCGCGCCCAGCGGCTGACCGACATGCTCGCCGAGGTTGGACTGTCCACGGTGCCCGGCATCCTGACCTCCTACCCACACCAGCTCTCCGGCGGGCAGCAGCAGCGGGTCGGGCTCGCGATGGCGTTCGCCTGCCGGCCGCAGCTGATCGTGCTCGACGAGCCGACCACCGGCCTGGACGTGACCACGCAGCGCCGGGTGCTGGAGACCATCAGGGACCTGTGCCGCTCCTACCGAGTCGCGGCCGTGTACATCAGCCACGACCTGGCCGTGGTCGCCGAGATCGCCGACCACGTCGCGGTGCTGTACGCGGGCAGGCTCGCCGAGGTCGGCCCGGCGCGCGAGGTGTTCACCACCCCGTCGCACCCGTACAGCCGCCGCCTGCTGCAGGCGGTCCCGTCGCTGGACCGCTCCCAGGTGCTGACCGGCCTCGCCGGGCAGCCGCCCCGGCCCGGCAGCCGGCCCACGGGCTGCTTCTTCCAGCCCCGGTGCGAGTTCGCCGTGCCGGAGTGCGAGGCCGGGCAGCCGCCGATGGCCGAGGTGTCGCCGACGGGCCACGCCGCGCGATGCCTGAAGGCTCTCGAGGTCGCGGCGCTGGCCGGGACCGAGAACGGGCCGGTGGCGAGGCCGGCAGGCCCTGGTTCCACGGAAGAGCTGCTCAGCGTGCGGGATTTGTCGGCCACCTACGGCCGCAAGACCGTGCTGACCGACCTGACGTTCGCGGTGCCGGGCCGCCGGTGCGTGGCCGTGGTCGGCATGTCCGGGTCCGGGAAGACGACGCTGGCCCGGTGCCTGGTCGGGCTGCACCCGACGTGGCGCGGCGACGTCACGTTCTCCGGCAAGGCGCTGACCGCCGGCATCCGCCGCCGCAGCGGTGACCAGCTGCGGCGGATCCAGTACGTGTCGCAGAACCCGTACCTGGCGCTGAACCCGCGCCGGACCGTAGGCCAGATCGTGGAGCAGCCGCTGGCTCACTTCGAGAAGCTTCCCGCCGGCGAGCGGTACGAGCGGGTGGTGGCCGCGCTGACCTCCGCCGCGCTCCGCGAGTCGTTCGTCGGCCTGTACCCCGATCAGCTCTCCGGCGGCGAGCGGCAGCGGGTCGCGATCGCCCGCGCGCTGATCCTCGAGCCGGACCTGCTCGTCTGCGACGAGGTCACCTCCGCGCTCGACGTGTCCGTGCAGGCCGCGATCGTCGAGCTGCTGCGCGGCCTGCAGCACGAGCGCGGCCTGTCGATGATCTTCATCACGCACAACCTGCCGCTGGTGCGCAGCATCGCCGACCACGTCGTGGTCATGAACGACGGCAGGATCTGCGAGCGTGGCACGGTGGCCGAGGTGCTCGAGGCGCCGAAGGACGCGTACACCCAGCAGCTTCTCGCCGACGTGCCGAAGATGACGGTGTCCGTTGGGGAGGGATGAGTGAGCGGGTGCCTGCGATGACGGTCTCCGTCGGAGAGGGCTGATGGCGCGCGTGATCGACGCCCCGCTGCGGCTGCACGAGACCGAGGTCGCGGCGGAGTGGGCCGACTACAACGGCCACATGACCGAGTCCGCGTACCTGCTGGTGGCCGGCGACGGCGCGGACGCCTTCTTCCGCTACATCGGCGTCGACGACGACTACCGCGCGGCCGGCCGGTCGCTGTTCACCGCCGAGACCCATCTGCGCCACCTGGGTCAGGCCCGCACCGGGGACCGGCTGCGGCTGTCCCTGCTCGTGCTCGGCGTCGACGCCAAGCGGCTGCACATCGCGCACGAGATCAGCAGCGACTCCGGCGCGGTGCTCGCCACGGCCGAGCAGTTGCTGCTGCACGTCGACCTGGCGGCGGGCCGGGCAGCGCCGTTTCCGGCCGCCGTCGCCGAGCGGCTGGCGCAGATCCGCGCAGCCCACGCGGCGCTGCCGGTGCCCGGCTACGTCGGCCGCTCCATCCGGCTCGTGAACGGATGAGCGCGATGGACACCGACCTTACGCAGGAGCAGCGGCTGATCGTCGCCACCGTGCGCGACTTCGTGGAGCGCGAGCTGTACCCGCACGAGGACGAGGTCGAGCGGCTCGACGAGGTGCCGCCCGGCCTGGCCGGCGAGATCCGGGCCAAGGCGATCACGTCCGGCCTGTACGCCGCGAACATGCCGGCCGAGCTCGGCGGCGGCGGCCTCGACGCGACCGGCGTGATGCTCGCCGAGCGCGAGCTCGGCCGCGCCTCGTACGCGCTGCAGATGCTGGTCGAGCGGCCCAGCAACATCCTGCAGGCCTGCGAGGGCGAGCAGCGCGAGCGGTACCTGCTGCCCGCGATCCGCGGGGAGCGCCACGACTGCGTGGCGATGACCGAGCCCGGCGCGGGTTCCGACGTCCGCTCGATGAGCACCACGGCGGCGCGTTCCGGCGACTGCTACGTGATCAACGGGACGAAGCACTTCATCAGTCACGCGGACGTGGCGGACTTCGTGATCCTGTTCGCGGCCACCGGGGTCGAGCAGACCCCGCGCGGCCCGAAGAAGCTGATCACGACGCTGCTGGTGGACAAATCCGCGCCCGGTCTCGAGGTGCGCCGGGGCCCGCCGTGCGTGTCCAACCGCGGCTACCACCAGTGCGAGCTGATCTTCTCCGGGTGCAAGGTGCCGGTGGCCAGCCGGCTCGGCGAGGAGGGCCGCGGCTTCGAGCTGATGGGCCAGTGGCTCGGCGCGACCCGGCTCACCGTGGCCGCGACCAGCGTCGGCCGCGCGCGACGGGTGCTGGAGGCGGCGACGGAATGGGCCGCGAACCGCCGGCAGTTCGGCCAGCCGATCGGCCGGTTCCAGGGCGTCGGGTTCCGGCTCGCGGACATGGCCACCGAGCTCGAGGCGGCCGAGCTGCTCACGCTGCGCGCCGCCGCCCGCCTCGATCGCGGGGCGATGACGGACGCGGACGCTGGGATGGCCAAGCTGTACGCCTCGGAGATGCTCGGCCGGGTCACCGACGCCGCGGTGCAGACGTTCGGCGGCATGGGGCTGATGGCCGAGCTGCCCGTCGAGCGCTGGTGGCGGGATGCCAGGGTAGAGAGAATCTGGGATGGCACCAGCGAGATACAGCGCCAGATCATTGCCCGCTCACTTTTGCGACCGTACGGAGCCTAATTGACTGCCTTGAACGCCACGGTCCGCACGACCGTGGAAGACCAGACGCTGATCGTCACGCTGGACAAGCCCAAGGCGAACGCGGTCGACGTGGCGACCAGCCGGGAGCTGTACGCCGCGTTCGACAGGCTGCGCCGCGACCCGGGGCTGCGGGTCGGGATCCTGACCGGGGCGGGGGAGCGGTTCTTCTGCGCGGGCTGGGACCTGAAGGCGGCGGCCGGCGGCGAGGGCGTGGACGCCGACCACGGCCCCGGCGGGTTCGCCGGGCTCACTGAGTTCCTCGACCTCGGCAAGCCGGTGATCGCCGCCGTCAACGGGCTCGCGTTCGGCGGCGGCTTCGAGCTGGTCCTGGCCGCCGACCTGGTCGTGGCGGCCGAGCACGCCGAGTTCGCGCTCACCGAGGTGACGCTCGGCCTGGTCCCGGACGCCGGGGGATTGCTGCGGCTGCCCGTCCGGCTGCCCCGCCCGATCGCGGTCGAGCTGCTGCTCACCGGCAGGCGGCTGACCGCAGCCGAGGCGGCACGGTGGGGGCTGGTCAACCGGGTCGTCCCGGGCGGGGAGCTGATGACCGCGGCGCGTGAGCTGGCGGACGGGATCTGCTCGGCGGCGCCGCTGTCCGTCGCCGCCGTGCTGGAGATCCTGCGCGAGACCGAGGCCACCGGGGTGGGTGCGGGGTACGGGATCCAGCGCAACGGCAGCCTGCCCGCCTACCGGGCGATGCTCGGATCGGCCGACGCCGCCGAGGGTGCCCGGGCGTTCGCCGAGCGCCGACCGCCGGTCTGGCAGGGCCGGTGAGCGCCGGCGCTGCCGTCCCGCTGGACACCGGCGAGCGCACGGTGCCGGCGGACTGGATCGACTACAACGGCCACATGATGGACGGCTACTACGCGCTCGCGTTCACCGATGCGACCGATGCGTTCCTCGACCACCTCGGCCTCGGCGCCGCGTACCGTGAGCAGACCGGCTGCAGCATCTATACGGTCGAGAGCCACCTGTGCTTCTTCCGCAGCGTGCGCGCTGGTGCGCGGCTGCGGTACAGCACGCAGCTGCTCGGCGTGGACGCCAAGCGGCTGCACGCGTTCCACCGGATGACCGACGCCGAGAGCGGCGAGGAGATGGCGGCGAACGAGCTGATGTTCCTGCACGTCGACATCGCGTCCGAGCGGGTGACGCCCATGCCGCAGCCCCGCCGCAACGCCGTCGACGCGCTCGCCGCCCAGCACGCGGCGCTGCCCGTCCCGCCCACCGCGGGCCGCCGCATCGCGATGCCCACCCGCGGGGGCTCCGACCCCGCGTCCCCCGGAAAACGAGCGCCCGGCTGAGGCTGGTGCCAAG